>CAYRAC010000444.1:0-4289 GCA_964422045.1 uncultured Steroidobacteraceae bacterium | reverse complement strand
CCATGGAGAACCAGGTGCCGTGCTGCTTGGCGAGCGCAAAAGCCTCGGCATCGGCGAGACTCGCATGCTCAATGGTGTCCACTCCGGCGCGGATGGCGTCCTTGATGCCGGAGGTGCCGTGCGCGTGCACCGCGACTTTCAAGCCGAGCATATGCGCCTCATCGACCAGCGCCTTCATCTCGTTAAGATCGAACTGCTGCCCGCCGACCGAGTCGGTCTTGGAGAACACGCCTCCGGTGCCGCAAAACTTGATCACCTCGGCGCCGTACTTGCGCAATTTGCGCACCGTCGCGCGAATCTCCTCAGGTCCGTTGGCGACCGCGGGATTTGGCACCGTGACCGATGGCGGAAATTCGGTGTTGTCGCAATGGCCGCCGGTGGCGCCGATGGCATAGGTCGCCGGCACGATGCGCGGTCCCGGAACGAAGCCCTGTTCGATCCCCTGCTTGATGGCCACGTCGTCGAAATTGGCCGAGCCCACGTTGCGCACCGTGGTGAAGCCGGCTTCGACGGTTTTCCTGGCGTTGGCCACGCCCACCACGGTCCAGAAATTGTCGGTGAATTCCAGGCCGCGATAGCCGCCATAGCGCGGCTCCGAGGTGAGATGAGTATGCATGTCGATCAACCCCGGCAGCAGCGTCATGCCGGCCAGATCGATGCGGCGCGCGCCGGCAGGAACGGCCGCCGCCCCTTGGGTCGCGATGGCGGCAATACGCCCGTCGACGATGACGATCTGTGGATGCTCGACCACGCGCCCCGCCAATACGTCGATCATGCGATCGGCGCTCACCACCACGGTGTCGGCAGCGGCCGTCGCAGCGATCGCCGAAGCGATGAGGGCGCCGATGATGAGCGAGATTGTTTTTGTCGTCATGGAGGTTCCCGTGGCAAGTAAAGGCTGCGAAAATATCACAGGAGCGGGCGCGCCGGTTCCAAAGGCGGCATCAAGGTGTCCAAGCGCGGCGGTTCGATGTCGCGCACGTAGGCGAATGCGACGATGTGTTCCACGATGTGCTGCACGTAGCTGCGAGTCTCGCCATATGGAATGTTTTCGATCCACACGTCGGCATCCATGGATCTGGGCGGCAGCCAGCGCGCGACCGCTTGGGGGCCTGCATTGTAGGCGGCCAGGCTCAAATCCAGCTGTCCCGAGTAACGATCGAGCAACTCACGCAAATAGGCCGCGCCGAGCGGGACGGCCACGGCCGGATCGAACAGCGTCTCCTTGCGCGGCACCGGCAGATGCCAGCGGCGTGCGACCGCGAGCGCGGTTGCGGGCAGCATTTGCATCAGCCCGCGCGCGTCCGCGCGCGACACTGCGTCGTTGCGATACAGGCTCTCCTGGCGCATGACGCCCAAGATCCAGTCGGCGGGCAGACTCGCAAGCCCGCTCCCCGCGGCAATCGCCTCGGGATAGGGGCGCGGGTAGCGCAGACGCACGTCGTCCCACTCGCCGGCTTGCGCCAACGCGGCGATCGATTGGGCATACCAGCCCCAGCGCGCCGCCAGGTGCGCCGCTTGTATCTTGACCGCAGGGTCGGCGCCGCCGATCGCCGCAGCCCACTCGAGCGCGGCCTCATCCGTCATATCGCAGGCGAATAATTCGTGCGCGCGCATCATGCCGGCGTCAGCCGCGATGGCGGCCTGCGCCTTCGAATCGTCCGGTGAGGCGTGTGCATTCAAGTTGTAACTCTGGTGCAGCCGGTCGGCCGCCAGATACCCGTAGTAGTCGCGCAGGCCGGCGATCTCGCCGAACAGCGCTTTGGCCGCATCGCTACCCGCGGTTGCCGCCGTTGCGCGCGCGCGCCAATAGCGCCAGCGGGGCTGCGTCGCGAGGTTGGCATGCATGACGTCGATCCAGCCGAGCGCCTTGCCATAATCGCCTGCCCAGAGCGCCGCGCGAACCCGCCACTCCTCGACCTGGCCGTCGACGGCATCCGCGGGCAATGCGTCGAATTCGGCGATGGCGCGCGGATCGCGGTCGTACGCGGCGGCGAGCGCCGCCGCGCGCTCGAGGCGTGCCTGCAGCGCAGGCGTCAACCCCGGGCGCGCGAGCAGCTGCGGCAGCAAATCGTGCGCGGCGGCCGCATCGGCCCGCGCGAGTTTCTCGAAGCCTGCGGCGAGCGCGTCCGATTCCACGCTGAAGGTGGGATGGCTGGCCAAAACGGTGAGCGCCGATTTGGGCGATTCCAACAGGTCCGACCACTGCAGCAGCGGCAGCGTTCGAGCCACCGGCACATCGACCGCAAACTCGCGCGCCAGACGCGGATTGTCGGCGGCGAGCGCAGCGCGCGCGCGCGCTTCGGCGAGCGCCGGCGTCTCGAGATTCTGCTGGCGCAGCCAAGTGAACACATCGTTGCACTCGGGCGGCTGTTTCTGCGGCTGGCTCCAGCGCGCCAGCGCGGCGGCGCCGAGACCCTCGGTGTCGCCGCTCGCCAAACGGCCCGCGAGCCGATCGCACAGGAGTTGCGCGTCGTTGACATCCGCCGAGCGCGGCAGAAACCAATCCCAGCGGTGCCGTGCCGCCAAGCTCAGCAACCAGTCGTGCTTCAGAGCGTGAGTGACCGGTTGATTGGCATGCGCTTGCAGGAATGCGTCGATGGGCGCGTCGAGCGCATCGTCCGGGGTCTTGGCAAGATCGCGGCGCATGCGCGCTGCCAGCAGATAGTCGTGGATCACGTAGCTGTCGAGCTCGGGCGAATCCGGCGTGTCCGGCAGATTCTGCCGAACACGCTGCATGGCGGCGACGAATGCTTGGCGCACGCTGTCGGCGTCGGCCGCCGGCGCGGGATGGCCGCAGAGCAGCGCCAAAATCACAGCGAGCAGCAATGTCGAACGAGGCGGCATCGCGGCATCTTAGGCGTTAGCGGCGAGCAGCGCGATTCACGCTGCATTCGGTACGCCGGCGTGGTTGAATATGCCGAGCATGAAAGCCAAGGTCGTCGCCATTCTCGAAACTCGCACCGGTGCGCACCTCGGGGAATTGATCGCGCGCCGCGGCGGCATACCCTTGCTCGCGCCGGCGCTCGAAGAAGTGCCGGACGTCGACCCGCATGCGGTCAGCGCGCTGCTCGCGCAGTGGCGCGAAGCGCCGTTCAAGATCGCGATTTTTCAGACCGGCGTGGGTACACGGGCATTGTTCCAAGCCACCGATGCCGCGGGCCTGAGCGGCGAACTGCTCGCGCGGCTCGGCGAGTGCGTGGTCGTGGTCAGGGGACCCAAGCCCGTCGGAGAATTGAATGCCCGCAGCGTGCGCATCGACCTGCGCGCCGCGACGCCGTTTACCACGGAAATGGTGCTGGCCGCGGTGGCCGACACGCCCGTGCAGGGTGAGCGCGTCATGGTTCAGCGCTACGGTGCGGCCAATCGAGACTTGCGTGCTGCGCTCGAGGCGCGGGGTGCACGCGTCGAGGAGATCGCCACCTATCGCTGGGCCCTGCCGGCGGATACCCGGCCGCTCATCGAGCTCCTGGATGCGCTGGCGCGCTCGGCGGTCGATGCGGTTGTGTTCACGAGCGCCGTGCAGATTCATAATTTATATGCGGTGGCCGAACAAGCCGGCCGCGCGCCGCAACTCGCCGGGCAATTGCAACGCGTGATCGTCGCTTCGGTGGGACCCGTGTGTTCGAAGGCACTCCGGGAGCATGGAGTCGAGCCGTCTTTCGAAGCCGATCCTCCGAAGTTGGGGCCCTTGGTTGCGGGGCTCGACGCGGCCTTGTCGGCGAATCACCGACATTGAATCAAGTACCCGGCTGACGCGGGGCGCCCGCAGGTTGTATGATCGGCGCCTGGCTGACCGTGTATAAATAACGATTCCGTGCAGTGCCGTTCAGGAGAACAATAGTGGCCAAGCAAAGCAACAAATCCCAGCCGTTTCTGACCGACGTGAAAACTCTGCGTGAGCGCGCGCGCAAGAATATTTCGAGCGGCGGCGTGACCTTCACCTATGAAGGCGATGTCAAGAAAACCATCGCCATTCTGCAGGCCGTGCTTGCGACCGAAATCGTTTGCGTACTGCGCTACACCATGCATGCGGTCGCTGCCACCGGCATCTCGAGCGAAGGTGTCAAGGCTGAATTCGCGCAGCATGCCAAAGAAGAAGCCGGGCATATGCAGGAGGTGGCGGAGCGCATCAATCAGCTGGGCGGGATCCCGGATTTCAATCCGACCGGCCTGGCGACGCGTGCGGCATCCGAATATGGGACGGCCGGCAATTTGATCGAGATGATCAAGGAAAACCTGATCGCCGAGCGCATCGCCGTCGATCACTATCGCGAACTCATTCGGTA
>CAYRAC010000443.1:3141-4291 GCA_964422045.1 uncultured Steroidobacteraceae bacterium | reverse complement strand
TCGGAGACCGCATTGCAGATGCAAACAATCATGCGCTATTGTGAACGCGAATGCGAATGATTGTCAATAACATTCAATTTAACGAAATCGATGCGAATCGGCGCGACTCTGTATGGTGAAATAACGGCGCCGAAGCGGCCAGGCGGATGAGGGAGAATCGGGGTGAATAGAGCAATTGCGGCCGCCTTGGCGTGTGCCACGGCGTGTACGGCGCTGACTATGGCCGGGTGCGGGAAGTCGGGCGGGGGCGCCGAAGCGCCGCCGCCGCCGCAGGTCAGCGTCGCCCAGGTGATTGAGAGACGCGTCAAGGATTGGGATGAATTCACGGGCCGTCTGCAGGCGGTCGAGACTGTCGAAATCCGGCCCCGGGTCTCGGGCTACATCGACAGGGTGGCCTTCACCGAGGGTAGCCAGGTCAAAGCGGGCGACCTGTTGTTCATCATCGATCCGCGCCCTTATCGAGCCGACTACGATCGCGCGGCCGCCGACGTCAAGCGCTACAAGACCGCCTTGGAGCTGGCGCGAATCGAGTTGGTCCGCGTGCAGCGTTTGAAGGACAGCGGCGCGGTGTCCGAAGAGGAATTGGACGAACGCAAGAGCACGGTTGCGCAGGCCGAAGCCAACGTCGCCGGATCCGAGGCTGCGCTCGAGGCGGCGTCGCTCAACTTGAGTTTCACGCAGGTCACGAGCCCGATCAACGGGCGCGTCAGCCGCGCCGAAGTGACGCGCGGCAATCTGGTGACCGGCGGCAGCAACGGCGGCACCTTGCTCTCCTCGGTGGTGTCGATGGATCCGATCTATTTGTATTTCGATGCCGACGAACAGAGCTATTTGCGCTATGCGCAAATGGCGCGCTCGGGCGAGCGCCCGAGTTCGCGCGATTCGCAAAATCCGGTGCAGGTGGGGCTCGCCGACGAGGAAGGTTTTCCGCATGCCGGCAGCGTCGACTTCATCGACAACCAGCTCAATCCGCAAACCGGCACGATCCGCGCACGCGCGGTGCTCGCGAACAAGGACGGCCGATTCACGCCCGGACAATTCGCGTCCGGACTGCGCGCTCACTGGTTAATCTCCTCGCGGACCGCCGCGACGATGCGGTCGGCGCGCGCGATGATCTCGTCGGCGAGCGCGGCCGTGCCGGTGAGCTCGG
>CAYRAC010000443.1:0-3131 GCA_964422045.1 uncultured Steroidobacteraceae bacterium | reverse complement strand
GCCCGGACTATTCGCCCGCGTGCAATTGCTCGGCAGCGGCGAGTACTCGGCGATTTTGATCGAGGATCGCGCGGTCAATACCGACCAGAGTCAAAAGTACGTGCTGGTCCTCGGGCCCAATAACCAGATCGAATACCGCAAGGTGACGCTCGGACGGGTGATCGACGGCTTGCGCATCGTGCGCGCGGGCCTGAAGGCGGGCGATGTGATCGTGGTGAACGGTGCGCAGCGCGTTCATCCCGGCGTCACCGTCACGCCGCAGAGGGTCACGATGGGCGCCGCCGAGACGGGCGCCAATGCGGCCAATGCACCGGTGCCGGCGTCGAAATAGGCACGCGGTCAGATGAATATTTCCTCTTTCTTCATCGAGCGGCCGATCTTTGCCACGGTGCTCGCGATTCTGATCACGGTGGCGGGATTGCTCGCCATGCCGGTCCTGCCGATCAGCGAATACCCGGAAATAGTGCCGCCAACTGTCGTGGTCAGCGGCCAATATCCAGGCGCTTCGCCGAAGACGATCGCCGAGACCGTCATAACGCCGCTCGAGCAGCAGATCAATGGCGTGGAAAATGCGATCTACACCAATTCCACCGCGACGCCCGACGGCACGTTCTCGATCACCGTGACTTTCCGGCTGGGCACCGATCTTGACATCGCGCAAGTACAGACCCAGAACCGGGTTGCGCAAGCGGAAACGCGCTTACCGGAGGTGGTGCGGCAAATCGGTCTGGTCACGCAAAAGCGCTCGCCCGATCTGACCATGGTGGTGTTTCTGCGCTCCGTCGACGGCCGCTACGACTCGCTCTACCTGCGCAATTACGCCGTGATTCAAATCCGCGATGTGTTGGCGCGTCTGCCCGGTATGGGGGATGTGCGGGTCTTCGGATCGGGCGACTACGCCATGCGCTTGTGGCTCGATCCCGGCAAGATTGCGGCGCGCAACTTGGATGTCGACGAGGTGTTGGCGGCGGTGCGTGAACAGAACGTGCAGGTGGCCGCGGGGCAGATCGGTGGCCAGCCTTCGCTCCCCGGCACTCAGTTCGAATACATCGTCAATGCGCAAGGCCGGCTGCAAACCGAACAGGAGTTCGGCAACATCGTCATCAAGACCGGCAGCAGCGGTGAAACCACCTACTTGCGCGACGTTGCGCGGCTCGAACTCGGCCCCGATACCTACGCACTGCGCAGCATGCTCGACGGCGGACCCGCGGTCGCGATTCCTGTGTTTCAGCTGCCGGGCGCTAACGCGCTGCAGCTGTCGGATGCGGTCCGCGCAACGATGAAGGATCTCGCGAAAAGCTTTCCGCAGGGGGTGAGCTACGAGATCGACTACGACCCCACCGTGTTCGTGCGCAGCTCCATCGAGGCGGTGGTGCACACCCTGTTCGAAGCCGTGTTGCTGGTGGTGTTGGTGGTGGTGGTGTTCCTGCAGTCTTGGCGCGCCAGTGTCATCCCGTTGGTCGCCGTGCCGGTCGCCATCATCGGAACCTTGGCTGCGTTGCTGCTCGCGGGTTTCTCGATCAATTCGCTGACGCTGTTCGGCTTGGTTCTCGCCACCGGAATCGTGGTCGATGACGCCATCGTCGTGGTGGAGAACATCGAACGCAAAATCGAGCAGGGCCTGAACCCGCACGCCGCGGCGCACGCCGCCATGGACGAGGTGACGCGGCCGATCATTTCCATCGCCCTGGTGCTGTGCGCGGTATTCGTGCCGGTCGCATTCGTGAGCGGCCTCACCGGACAATTCTACCGTCAATTCGGCATCACCATCGCCGCCAGCACCATCATCTCGACCTTCAATTCACTGACCCTGTCGCCGGCGCTGGCGGCATTGCTGCTGAAGCCGACGAACGCGCCGCCGGACGCATTCCAGCGCGGCATCAACCGCGTGCTGGGCCGGTTCTTCGCACTCTTCAATCGCGGCTTCGAGCGGGCATCGCGGCGCTACGGCGGCGGCGTGCGGCGCATCGCGGCCATCCGCGTGGCGGTGCTCGGCGTGTTCGTGTGCCTGCTGATCTCGACTTGGGGCATCTTCCGCGTCGTGCCCGGCGGTTTCATCCCGGCGCAGGATAAACAATATCTGATCGGCATCGTGCAGCTGCCCGATGCGGCCTCGCTCGATCGCACCGAAAGAGTGGTGCGGCAGGTTTCCCAGCTGGCGACGGACACGCCGGGCGTCGCTCATGCGATTGGATTTTCAGGTTTGTCAGTGCAGGGCTTCGTCAACTTGAGTAATGCAGCGGTGCTGTTCTTCCCGCTCAAGCCCTTCGACGAACGCACGACCAAGGACCTGTCCGCCGGCGCCATCGCCGCGGCACTCAACCGCAAGTTCGGTGCGATTCAGGACGCCGTGATCTTTGCGGTGCCGCCGCCGCCGGTGCAGGGCCTGGGGACCACCGGTGGATTCAAGCTCTATCTCCAAGACCGCGGCGCCCATGGCTACGACGAACTGGCGCGGGTCACCGCCGAGGTGTTGAACAAAGCTCGGCAGCAGCGTGAGCTCAATCCGTATGCCACGTACTCGACCTTCCAGAACAGTGTGCCGCAGTTGTTTGCGGACGTGGATCGGGTGAAAGCCAAAAATCAGGGCGTCCCGCTGTCGAATGTCTTCGACACGCTGCAGGCGTATCTTGGCTCGGTTTACATCAATGATTTCAATCGGTTCGGACGAACTTATCGGGTGTATGCTCAAGCCGAGCCGCAGTTTCGCAACCAGCCGGAGGACATCGCCAACCTCAAGATGCGCAATTTGAGCGGCAACATGGTGCCGATGGGCGCGGTGGCCGACGTGCGCTTCGAGGCAGGGCCGGATCGGGTCTCGCACTACAACGTGTACCTGGCATCCGACATCAACGGGCAGGGATCTGCTGGTACCTCATCCAGCCAGGCCAGCGCGGCCATGGAGCGGGTGCTGCACGATACGCTGCCCACCGGCTTCGGTTACGAATGGACCGATCTGACATTCCAGCAGAAGTCAGCGGGCAATACCGCGCTCCTCGTGTTTCCGATCTGCGTGCTGTTGGTGTTCTTGATTCTCTCCGCGCAGTACGAAAGCTGGGCCTTGCCGCTCGCGGTGATCCTGATCGTGCCCATGTGCCTGTTGTCGGCGATGTTGGGGGTGTGGTTCAAGG
>CAYRAC010000442.1:0-4292 GCA_964422045.1 uncultured Steroidobacteraceae bacterium | reverse complement strand
GGCGGCATCGTCGGCATCATCGGGCCGAACGGCGCGGGCAAGACCACGCTGTTTCGCATGCTCTCGGGCGCCGAGAAACCCGACGCCGGCGAAATCCGCGTCGGCCCGAGCGTCAAGCTCGCCTATGTCGACCAATCGCGCCAATCGCTCAACGACAAGAACACCGTCTGGCAGGAGATTTCCGGCGGCCTCGATCTCATCAAGGTCGGCAATTACGAGACTTCGTCGCGCGGCTACGTCGGCCGTTTCAACTTCAAGGGCGTGCAGCAGCAGCAGTCGATCGGCGAATTGTCAGGCGGCGAGCGCAACCGCGTACATCTGGCCAAAGTGCTGCGCGCGGGCGGCAATGTGCTGCTGCTCGACGAACCGACCAACGACCTCGACATCGAAACATTGCGGGCTCTCGAGGAGGCGCTGCTCGCCTTCCCGGGTTGCGCGGTCGTCATCTCGCACGATCGTTGGTTTCTCGATCGCGTCGCAACGCATATACTGGCCTTCGAGGGCGACTCCCAAGTTATCTGGTTCGAGGGCAACTATCAGGAGTATGTCGAGGACTACAGGAAACGCAAAGGCGAAGATGCCGCTCAGCCCCACCGAATTCGCTACAAACCACTGACAGGTTGAGACGATCCATGTACATCACGCCGCAAGATGAATTGCATGTCGAGTTTCAGGGGATTGCCGTGACTTGCCCGCACTGCGAGACGCTGACCCATCTCACGCCGGTGGCCATCCCCAAGTTCGAAGATCTCAGCCGCCGCAAGCCGAAGAACATCGGCGTCGTGTTCCGCTGCGATGCCTGCGCGGAGCCGGTGTTTCTCAAGTTCGCCGCCAAGGCCTACGGCGCCGCGCGGGTCGAACTCGCGGCAAACTTTTCGGAAGTGGAACGCGCGCGCGAGAAGTTTCCGCTGACCTATCTTCCGGAGGAAGCCGAGGCCCTGTTCAAAGAAGCGCTCAATTGCTACGCGGCGGGCTGCTTCAACGCCTTCGGCGCCATGAGCCGGCGTACCGCACAATCCTTGTTCCGCGAACTCGGCGAGCGCGGCAAGCTCGAGCTGTTCGATTCTCTGCAGGAGGTTCGCAGCCTGGCGGAGCTCGACGATGACACCTTCGCAGCGTTGCGCTCGGTGCTGTTCGGCAGCGACAGCGACCCGTGGCCGCATCAGCCCGACATCAGCCCGGAACGCGCCGGCGTGCTGCTCGAAGTGATGCGCGATTTGTTGTATCAGACCTTTGTTCGCAAGGCACGGTTGCTGCAAGCGGTGACATTTCGCAAGTTCGTGGCGCCGACGCGCGCCGAAGCCAGCTAGCGGCTGATGCGCGCCGCCGCCTACTCCACGAACAGGCGGGCATTGCGAAATAAGCGCATCCAGCCACCGTCCTCCGACCACTGTTTCGGCGCCCAGGAGTTCTGTACCGTGCGAAACACCCGTTCGGGATGCGGCATGATCGATGTCACGCGCCCGTCGCTGCTGCACAGTCCGGCTAGCCCCAAGGCCGAACCGTTCGGATTGTACGGATACTGCTCGGTCGGACGTTCTCGATTGTCGGTGTATTGCAGCGTGACCTGACCCTGCGCGAGCAGGCTCGCCGCACTCGATCCGGAATCGAACTGCGCCTGGCCTTCGCCGTGCGCCACGACGATCGGCAGCACCGATCCCGCCATGCCGGTCGTCAACACCGACTGCGACGGCGGCACACGCACCAGGGTCAGGCGTGCCTCATACTGCTCGGAAACGTTGCGCACGAAGCGCGGCCAGCCCGCGGTTCCGGGGATCAGTTCCTTGAGCGCGGATAACATCTGGCAGCCGTTGCACACGCCGAGCGTGAAGGTGGCACTGCGCGCAAAAAAGGCCGCGAACTCGTCGCGCGCCACGGAATTGAAAAGGATCGACTTCGCCCACCCCTCGCCGGCTCCGAGGACGTCGCCGAAGGAGAATCCGCCGCAGGCGACCAGGCCGTGAAACCGCGCCAAACGCACCCGGCGGCTCAAGACATCGGTCATATGCACGTCATAGGCGTCGAAACCGGCGCGGCTGAATACCGCGGCCATTTCTGTCTGGCTGTTGACGCCTTGTTCACGCAGGATGGCGATCGCGGGACGCGCGCCACGCGCGATCAGGGGCGCGGCGACGTCCTCGCTCGGATCGTAACTCAAGGCGGCGTGCAGGCCGGGATCCGCCGCATCGCTCAAGCGCGAAAATTCTTCACGCGCGCAATCCGGATTGTCGCGCAGTGTCTGCAGAGCGAACGATACCGCGCTCCAACGGCGCCGCAACAGCGCGCGCGAGGCGCGGTACAGGGTCGCGCCATTGATATCGAGACGCACCTCATCGCCCTCTTGGGGCTCGCCGATATCGCGCAGCAGCGCCGCCATGCCATGACGAGCCGCGACGTCGAGCGCCTCCGCGGCCCGAGCCGCCGGTACTTGCAGCACCGCGCCCAATTCTTCGGCGAAGCATGCGGCGATGGGATCGTCCGCCGCGCCCAGATCGAGCGCAAGTCCGCAATGGCTGGCGAACGCCATCTCGAGCACGCTTTGCAGCGCACCGCCGTCCGAGCGGTCGTGATAGGCCAGCAGCAAGCCTGCATCCTTGAGCCCGCGCAGCAGCGCAAACGCATCGAGCAATAGGCGCGGACTATCGAGATCGGCCGGCTCGCCGCCGCTTATGGCGTGGACTTGGGCCCAACATGAGCCGCCCAGGCGGTTCTTGCCGGCGCCCAAGTCGAGCAGCAGCAGGCGGGTCGGCTGCGATAAGTCCAATTCCGGCGTCAGCGTGCGGCGCACGTCGCGTACCGGCGCAAACGCCGAGACGATCAACGAGATGGGCGCAACCACCGAATGCTCGCCGCCGGCGTCGTGCCATGCGGTGCGCATCGACAACGAGTCCTTGCCGACGGGGATGGTGATCCCCAACGCGGCGCACAGGTCGACGCCGACCGCGCGCACGGTCGCGTATAAATCGGCATCCTCACCCGGTTCACCGCAGGCCGCCATCCAGTTTGCCGACAGCCGGATATCGCTGAGCTGCACGATGTCCGCGGCCATGATGTTGGTGATCGCCTCGCCCACGGCGAGACGTCCCGATGCTGGTGCATTCAATACCGCGACCGGCGTGCGTTCGCCCATCGCCATCGCTTCACCGCCGTAGCCATCGTAGCTATTCAAGGTGACACCGACATCGGCGACCGGCACTTGCCACGGTCCGACCATCTGATCGCGGCTCACCATGCCGCCGACGCTGCGGTCGCCGATGGTGATGAGAAACGACTTATCCGCAATCGCCGGCAAATTGAGCAACCGCTCGAGCGACTCAGCAATGCTCGACTCGGCGGTCGACAATTGCGTCACGGTCTTGTGAATCGCGCGCACATCCCGGGTCGTGCGCGGCGGCTTGCCCAGCAACACGCTGATGGGCATGTCGACCGGCATCGTGCCGAGCTTGGGATCGCTGACCACCAAGCGCCCATCACCGGTGATCTCGCCCACCACCGCGAAGGGACAGCGCTCGCGCTCGCACAGCATCGCGAAGCGCGCCAGGCTCTTTGGTTCAAGCGCGAGCACATAGCGCTCCTGCGCTTCGTTGCACCACAGTTCCATCGGCGACAATTCAGACTCGGCACTTGGAATGGCGCGCAGGTCGATGCGCCCGCCGCGCTGGCTGTGCGCGATGGCCTCGGGCAATGCATTGGATAGTCCGCCCGCGCCGACATCGTGAATCAACAGGATCGGATTCTCCTCGCCCATCGCCCAGCAGCGATCGATCACTTCCTGAGCACGGCGTTGAATCTCGGCGTTGCCGCGCTGCACGGAGGCGAAATCCAGGTCGGAGGAACTCTGGCCGCTGCCGACCGAAGAAGCCGCCCCTCCGCCCAACCCGATGAGCATCGCCGGGCCGCCGAGGACGATGAGCGGCGCGCCGACCACCACCTCCTTCTTGTCGACGTCGGCACGGCGCACATTGCCGAGGCCGCCGGCGATCATGATGGGCTTGTGATAGCCGCGCAGTACCGCTCGTCCGGACTCGAGTCCGTGCTGTTCGAAGGTGCGGAAATACCCGCAGATGTTCGGCCGCCCGAATTCATTGTTGAAGGCGGCAGCACCCAGCGGCGCGGCGATCATGATGTCGAGCGCCGAGGCGATCCGTTCCGGCTTGCCGTACTCGCCTTCCCAGGGTTGCAGCATGCCCGGAATCTTCAAATTCGATACCGAGAAGCCGACCAGGCCCGCTTTGGGCTTGGCGCCGATTCCGGTGGCGCCCTCGTCGCGAATCTCCCCTCCCGCCCCGGTG
>CAYRAC010000441.1:0-4304 GCA_964422045.1 uncultured Steroidobacteraceae bacterium | reverse complement strand
GTCAGATCGGCAAATGAATACACGCCGTCGGCACCGGATATGGTTGCGCGAATACTACTTCCATCGGTACGCGCCGCTACAATTGTCGCCCCAGCGACCGGATGCCTAGACTCGTTCATCACGAACCCGACGACGGTTCCCAATACGGCCTTGACGACCGGCGGCTCCGGCGAGGCTGCTCGGGTCGTCTGCAGCGCGAGACCGGCTGCGAAAATCGCCGCGGTAATTCCTTGCAGATACATTTTCATGATCACGAGCCTCTCCCAAGCGGCATCTACACGTTGCCCCCTTTATATTTGGGTCCGTATATCTTTGTTATAAATTTCGGCGCCCTCCCCAACAACTGCTGATTTTCCGGCGTCAACCAGACTGACTCACCGCAAGACGCACCACAATGCGCGAACCTTTCCCTTCAATGCTAGCCAACTCGATCGTGCCGTTGTGAAGTTCCGCAATCGTCTGCACGATGTGCAAACCGACGCCGCTGCCGACGATATCCGCCGTGTTGCTCCCGCGATAGTAGCGCTGGAAAACCCTTGACTGGTCTTGCAGCGGAATTCCAATCCCATTATCTTCGACCGCAATGGCGATCATCGATTCTTCTCGAGCGATCGTAACTCTTATCAGCGCGTTAGCTCGCGAGTACTTGGCTGCGTTTGACAGCAGATTATCCATCAGCTGCGACAGGAGGCTTGCGTCCCCTTGGACCTGTAGCGGCGCACCTTCGAACGCCTCCACGATGACAACATCGGGTGTCAGTTCGCGCTGCACTTGGCACGCCTCGCGGACCAGCGGCAGCAAGTCCATCGATTCCGGCCGGTACGACAACTCCAGCTGCGCGTCGATCATCCGCGCCGATCCGATCAAGCTGTCGATGAGTTCCGTCATTCGGCGCACGGCATCTCGGACCTTCCCGGCGCGCTGCGCCAGCTCAAGAACCGTTAGCCGGTCCTGCATGGCGATCAACCGTTGTGCATGGCCATCAATGAGTGCGAGCGGTGTGCGAAATTCATGCGATACCATGGAGACAAAATTTCGCTGCAGCAGCGTCAACTGTTGTTCTTCGTCCAATTTTTTCTGAAGAATCTCCGCCTGCTGCGCCAACGCATGGCGATTCTGCGCCAAATCGACCGCATTGTTACGAAACACGACGACGGCGCGCGCCATCTCACCGATTTCATCGCGCCGTGCCGTTCCCATCACCTCAATATCGACTTCATTCGAGGCGAGCCTGTGCATGCGCGTTGCCAGATCGACAAGCGGTGCGGATATCGAGCGCGTGACGTGCATGGTAGCACCGACGATCAAAAGCGCTGCGAGCAAGATCGCCAGAAGAATCCGCTCGCGCGCTTGCTGGTACGCCGAATCTGCCAAATTGCTGGCAAGACGCACGCTCTCAACATTGCGGTCCGTCAGAGTACTTAAAATCTTGCTGGCCCGATCGTAAGCCAGGGCGGACTCATCGCCCGTCGCATCGCCGGCGGTGTCGTTGAGTCCGCCGCCGTTGGCCAGTTGGCGCGTCGCCACAAGCCGTCGATAGTCCCTCCAAGCCGCTTCAAAGCGGGCGTCCAGATCGGTCTCCCGCGCATCGTGCGAAATGCTTTGATAGGCGTGCTGCGCGCTGGCGATGTTGCGATCCAAATCCGCAATATGCCGCTCCGCCGCAGCACGTTCAGCGGCGCTCTGCGCTCTTGATGCGGCGCCATCGGCGGCGGGGAGATCCGTCGTGAAGTTATTGAGATCGCCGAGCGCACGCGTGCTTGGCAGCCATCGATCGCGAATCTGCGCTGACACATGATTCGCGTCACTGAGGCTGCGCAAGCTCTCGAGCCCGAGTACGGTCACGAGCAACAATAAAAAGCCGAAGACAATCGCCAGTCGAACCGTGATCGATTGCGCGCGCTTCATGTGCGCCACCTCAGCGGTGGTGTGGCTTGGCAAGCATCGCTACAGGCTAGCAGGCGGCGAGCGCCCCAGTATCAAAAGCCAATTCGGCTTGAAAATTTTATCTCTTCTTTATACCGCCGGTGATAACGTCGGCATGTATGAACGTGAGACGCAGCCAGTCGGCCGCTCTGGGTCGGCGTACGATTCTTTGTATCGAAGACGACCACGATGCCGCTGCATTGATTGGCGAGGAACTCATCGAGCGTGGATTCGACGTGGAATTCGCAGCGAGTGGTGCGGAGGGGCTGGCCGCGATTTTGGCTGCTCCGCCAGATCTAGTGCTATCCGATATCGGCATGCCGGGCATGTCGGGTTTCGAGCTTCTGGAAAGCCTAACGTGTTTGGAACCGCGCTTCGAGAACATCCCGTTCGTATTTCTAACCGCGCTTGGCGATCACGACAGTGCTATCAGAGGTTGGCGACTCGGCGCGGACGATTACCTCACAAAGCCTGTTGATTATGATGTACTTGCCGCACTCATCACGGCTCGCTTGGCACGGGTCGCACGGAGCGCAGTCTGGGAGAAACAGGTCGATGTCGACCTGCGCGATCGCGAGGTGGAGACACTGACTTGGGCCGCTCGTGGCAAGACGTTTTGGGAGATTGGCCAGATTTTGGGCGTAAGCCGGCGCACGGTCGAATTTCATCTGGAAAACGCGCGGCGCAAGCTAGGGGTTGCAACACGCACTCAAGCGCTGATCAAGGCAGCAACTGGGCACTTAATCCAGCCATGAGTCGCCGGGCCGCGCCCCCGATTGATGACCCGTCAAGCGGCCGGCTACCGTACTAAGCGAGCCAACCTAGAATTTTCGGCGCATATGCGCACCGTCAATAGCCGAGTTTCGCGCGGTCCGCCCGATTGCCGGTCCGCCCACCTGTCCGGGACCCGCAGCATGCGGTCCGCCAACGATCGGGCCTCGGATCGCCGCCGCCTTCACGCTCGGCTGCACCCGAGCGGCATTTTGTGAGACAGGCGGCATGGGCAGGCCTACCCGGGTCGCACCGCGTAGTCCTCGAGCCCGAGCGGCCATGTTTTCGGTTGCGGCAGCGCGGTCGGGCCCGAGCGGTCGGCTAGAGGCCGGCGCAATGCGCCCGCGCGCCTTAGCGAGCTGCAGCGAGCGTAGGTGATCAGCATTGTTGCCCGCGAGTGAACCGACTGGCGGCGCCGTAACGGCGTCACGACGCGGCGATACGGCCACCGCCGCATTGCGGCCCTTCGAACTACCGCCTTGGCCCAAGTCCAGCACGTGGCTCGATTCTTGGACCGCAGGGCGGCCCGCCTTGCTGCTCGCGCCCTGCGCGGCTGATTCGGTCGCACTGGCTCCAAGGGCCAGCGGCCCGCACACGCAGAGCGCGCACAGCCGCACGGAAAGCTTCATCATAGCCGACGCTCCTGCAATTCTGTGTCGCTCTTGACCTCAATCCTCTTCTGGTCCGAAGCGGCCTCGAGACGATAGATCAGCTTACCGAGATGGCTTTTCGGCAAATAGCAGAAAACATCGCCCTGCCAAAACGCGGGGGCGCAACTCTCGTTGTTGAGCGCTTTGACGTAACCGGCCGCATTCATGCATGCGGGCACTTCCACATCAAGATGCGCCAACGTCGAGCGCGCATCCTCGCTCGAATGGGAACGCTTCGAGGTGAGGATGCACCGCTCCAGCTGCGCGTTCTGAACTCTAAGCCCGCCGATCCACATGCGTAGCCCCAACCCGCAGAGGCCGCCGAGAATGCAGAGTCCGGCGATGAGCGCGACGTTGAAAAAAGTTTCTCGCGTCATCCGTTTCACTGCCGATTTCCAGATTGCGGGGAAGCGGCGCCATGCGGTGCGTGATCATCATCACGCAAGAACAGCATTTGCAGGGCGGGTACGATCAGGAGCAATAGAACCGGTCCGATAAGCATGCCTCCCACGACCACGGATGCCAGAGGCCGTTGCACCTGGCTGCCGATGCCTGTCGAGAGCGCCGAGGGCAGCAGGCCAATGCAGGCGGCCAATGAGGTCATCAATAGCGGCCGCATTCGCTGCTCGGCGGCGTGGGCCATGGCCTCGAGGCCGCTTAGCCCGGTCGCGCTCTTGGTCTGATTGTAATAGGTGATGATCAGAATTCCGTTCATGACGGACACGCCGAACAACGAGATGAAGCCGACGATCGACGAGACGCTCAAAGGCTGACCGGAGACGAACAGCGCGATAACGCCGCCGCCCATTGCAAAGGGAATGCCGGCCAGCGCCAGAAGGCTGTCGCGCAGCGAATTGAACAATCCCAACAGCAGCACCATGATCAGCACCAGGCTTAAGGGCACGACGATCTCGAGGCGATGCTTTGCCTGCTGCCATTCGAGATACTCGCCGGCCC
>CAYRAC010000440.1:0-4305 GCA_964422045.1 uncultured Steroidobacteraceae bacterium | reverse complement strand
AATTGGCCCAGGCGCAACTCGACGTTCCCACGGTCGGGGCGCCGCCCTCGATTGCAGCCCCGGCGCACACTCAGTGATGAATTCAATTCCTCAAGAAGTCGCGCAGCAAACGGCAGATCGCCCCGATCTGATCCTCGAGTCGATGGTCTGAATTGAGCACATGCAGCGCGGCCTGATGCTCGCGTGCCCAGCGGATACTGTTCTCGACCGGCACGATGTCGTCGTGCCAGCCATGCACGATCGCGGTCGGGCAGCTCACATCCTGCGGCGTGTACTCCTCATAGCCCGCCATGTAGAAAGCCGGCGCCAACAAGAACAGGCCTTTGGGCTTTAGCCGGCTCGCAGCGGCGGCTGAAACATGTCCACCCATGCTCGATCCCACCAGCACCAAGGGCGCCTCGAGCGCAGCGCCCGTTGCGGCGAGCTTGGCGACGCGCGCTCCGGGATCGTCCATGCCGCGGTAATCCACCGACTCCACTGCCATGGCGAGCTCGCGAGCCAGCGCCGCCATGGCCGTAATCTTCGCGCCCCACGGGCCGCTCTCCTTGCCATGCGAGAACACCACGGTCGTCATATCTCGTCCGAGAGGCTGCGGGCGAGACCTTCCACCCATTCGAGTTCCGCCGGACTGTAGTTCGCGGTATTCAGTCGATTCAAGCTTACCGGCGCCACCCTGCTGCCCGATGCCGCGTGCACGATGCGAAAACTGTGAAACCCGTGGGTCGCGCGGCCGGCGAAGCCGATCACCAGATGAAACTCGCTGCGCTGATCGCAAACCACGAAAAAGGCGTCCTGCATGCGCCGCGCTCCGAACGCCTGTTCCTCGTAGAGGCCTTCCATGAAAGCACGCACTTGCGCCGCCACCAACTCCGCGGTTTCAAGATGCGGGCGCACCATCGCCACCCAGCGCGTGCCGCGTTCGATGCTGTTGACGATGAACAACGCCAGCCGGCGTGCCCCCAGGTACTGCCAATCGGCGTTGGTCGCTTTGCCGCCGGCCAGCGTACGCGGCGCGACGCCGATGCGCGCGGCGGAACGTCCGGCAAGGATGGTGTTCACGCCAAGCGCGGCAAGCCGAATGCGGCGGTCTTCGGAAACCAGGCAAGTCGGCCGGTAACCGGGACGCAGGATGGCCTCATCGCTCTTCGTGGGCTGCCACACGGCCGACGCGTCGTCGCCGCGCGCCAACATCCCGGCGACCGCACCGCACGGCGCGAAAGACTCGAAATGACCGCGCAGCTTGTCGTGCGCCAGCACTCGCGGAAAGTACATCAGCGCATTTTCATCGGAGAAATTCCATTCGCGCATGCCGCGCAAGGCGTCGTCCGCGGTATGCCAGTGCGCGGGCGGATCGACGATCAACAGCGCACGCCGCTCCTTGCAGAAGCGGGCTCCCACCAGCAACGCGATCGGACCCACGTCTTGATCGCGCGACAGAGGCGGCAGGCATAGGAAATTGAAGTATTCTGCGCTGGCGAGCGCGAACAGGCCGGTGCGATCGCCGGCACGGCCGATGAGGTCGTAGTCGGTGAGCGGCGCTCCATCGTCGCCGTCGGAATTCGAATTGACGTAGCCGCTCGCCTGGCCGCTGACGGCATCCAAGGTTCTATCAGGTCGCTGCGCCGGGAGATCCCCCGCCACTTGCACCAGTTCCGACCCACAGAGGGCCCGCGGCACGTAATTCGCGGACGCGGGCTCCAGCGACAGCCTGCGGAATATCTCCTGATCTTCCACCTGAGCCGTTCCCTGGGTGCGCACGCGCTGCACCGTGAGATTGAACACGCTGGTGTTCTGCGCGGCGACATTGTCGTAGTCGACGCTGGCGCGCAGGAATTCGCGGGTGCCCGGCCGAACCGCCTGCAAACACAGCGTTCCTGTCCCGGCGCTCAAGCTCAACGTAGCGGGACGCGCCCCATTGACCACGCGCACGATGAGGGCTTCACGCCCGCCGTTATCGAAGAATTGCTCGACGGCGTAGCCTAATGGGCTCGGTTGCCACAGACCACCGAACACATGCTGGAAATCGGCGAAGCTCGAGACGAGTATCGGACGATCCACGGGTCCGCGCAGCGTGCGCCCGACGAACGCGGTGCGCGCAGTGCCGAGCCGCGAAATTGTTTGATCGGGGCCGCGTTCCTCCTCGACCTGGATTCCCGGATTGCTCGGCGTCACGGGCGGACTTTATCACAACGCGAATAACGCGACATCGCGGCGCTTCATCACCGGCACGAGCAGTATGCCGCAGAGAAATCCGCCGATGTGCGCGCGAAAAGCAACGCTCGTGCCGTCGTCGGATACCTGCAGGTCGCTGATCAATTGCACGGCGAACCACAACAACAACAGCAGGATGGCGGGAATGCGCAACGTGGTGAAGAAAAACGGCAGCAACACCAGCGTCAGCACGCGGGAGCGCGGAAACAACAATAGGTATGCTCCCAGCACGCCGGAAATCGCACCGCTCGCACCGATAATGGGGTAGGGCGAATTCGGATTGGACAGCGCCTGGACGAACACCGCAGCCACGCCGCACAAGATATAGAACAAGAAGTAACGCGGATGCCCCATGGCGTCCTCGACGTTATCGCCGTAGATCCACAGGAACAACATGTTGCCCAGCAAATGCATCCAACCGCCGTGCAGGAACATCGCCGTGAACGGGGTCGCGTAGCGTGGAATCCACTGTAAATCGGCCGGCAGGCGCGCGGCGGTGAGCAATACCGCCGGAATCGCGCCGAATGCGGCCAGTGCACGCCGGCTCGATACCGTATCCAACGAACGCTGCCACAAGAACACGCAGCTGCAGCCCGCGATCAAGGTGATCGTGACCCACGGCTTCAATGCGGCGGGCGAGTCATCCTTGAGCGGGATCATTCTCGCTCAGGCGTCTTACGCGGCGGCGCACCGCTCTGCACCGGCGCGTCGCGCCGCGCTTGCTCCTCGAGCCGCGCTTGCTCTGCCTCGGCTTTCTTGCGCGCGATCTCTTCGAGCATCACCTTCAGCCATTCGCTGCTCATTGCGCTTCTTCGACGGCGCCGGGATTGACGATCGCATCGATCTCGGTCTGAGTATCCGGATGGTAGCCGGGACGCGCCTTGGTGAACACGCGCTTGGCGAATTCGGTGCCGGACGGCGTCTTCATGAGGTCGGTATACAACGGTGCAATCAGTTTGCCGCGGCCGATGGTCTTGAGGTACTCCTCGAGGCGCGCAAAACCAGGTTGGTAGTTGTTGTGAATGACCAGTTCGAGCCAGCTGTGTTCGATCTCGTCATTTTGGCTATGCGTAAAGCCGTAGGCCTGATCGAGGGTGCCGAGCTGCTTGGCGCTCAATTCGGCGGGCATGTTATTCAAAAAATACTGCCACTGCTGGCTCACCCAATCGTGCCCGAACTTCTTGGCCTCGAGCGTGCCGCCGAGCCACGCGCCGCGCGCCTCATCCACCGGTTGAAAGGCGCTCGACACGGGCAATACCGCGTCGGCCGGAATGCCCGGAGCGGTTTCCCAGGCGAGCACCTGGTCGTGGCTGACGATGCCGGGGAAACGGTCCAGCAAATTCTCGGTGAGATACGCCGTGAACTGCTCGGTGGTGATGCTCTTGAACGCAAAGTGATCGAAATAGCCGCGCAAAAAAACGTCGAAGCGCTCGCGCCCGAATTTCGCGTCGAGGTAGTTCAAGAACAAGCGGCCCTTCTGGTAGGGCACGGTGCTGAAGACCAGACTCGGATCGCGGTCGCGCAGGTCAATGAGCAGTGCTTGCTCCTGCGGCTTGAGCCGGGCCAGATCCTTGCGCAATGCCTGCAAGCCCAGCACCGCCTCCATTGCAGCGCGCTGTTCGCCGTAGACCTGCGTCAGGATGCGGCTCTCCAAATAGTTGGTAAAGCCCTCGTTCAGCCACACATCGCGCCAGGTTGCGTTGGTGACGAGATTTCCCGACCACGAATGTGCCAGCTCGTGGGCGATCACCGAAGTCAAGCTCTTGTCGCCGGCAATCACCGTGGGCGTGATGAAGGACAGCCGCGGATTCTCCATTCCGCCGACGGGAAAACTCGGCGGCATCACCAGGATGTCGTAGCGCGTCCAGCGATACGGCCCGAACAATTTCTCGCCGGCCGCGATCATCGCCTCGGTGTCGGCGAATTCCTTGGCCGCCGCTTTGAGCACCGGCTTTTCGGCATACACGCCGGTGCGCGGTCCGGTTTCCTTGAATTCGAGATCGCCGACCGCGAGCGCTATCAGATACGAAGGAATCGGCTGCGGCATGACGAACGAGTATTCGCCCTTGTGCTTGACGTTCGGATCGTTCTGCG
>CAYRAC010000439.1:0-4307 GCA_964422045.1 uncultured Steroidobacteraceae bacterium | reverse complement strand
CCTGGGATTGAAGCCGATCGCGTATTTGGAACTGCTCGGGCATCTCGAACGGGCGTACAAGAAGGAGCCCTATACACACGAGGGCGGCATCGACATCCGCAGCGATGCGGCCTATGAGAAGTTCGTGTATCCGATTCTTACCGAGATGCTCGATGTTTATGGTCCCGTCGAGTATTTCCACTGCGGCATGGACGAGGCGGTGGAGCTCTTTACTTGGTTGTCCCAAGAGGGATACGACGTCGCGGATCTGCTGGCCCGGCACATCGAACGGATCGACCGATTCCTTAAGGCCCGCGGCGTGAAAATGGTGATCTGGCACGACATGCTCACCGCGCCGAGTCTGGCGAAGGAGTTGGGGGCCCCGGCAGGTCCGGCCAACGGCGGCCCGCCGCAAAACACGGCGCCGGCGCTCCTGAAGATTCCCAAGGACGTCGTGCTGAACTATTGGTTTTACGATCCGCTGGCTCGATTCCCGGGGCTCGACTACCTGCGCCGGTGGACGCCCATGCTGGACGTAAAAATCATCTTGCTCACGGTGATCAAGGTATTTCGCGACGACAAGGCCTATTGAGCCGGGGCGCCGGCGGCGAGAGCCATGCCGGCAGTGACGAATTGTTCGTGAAATAAATAGCGCCCAGAAAACGGCAACGGCGCGCGCCTGGACATGGCAATGCTACGCGTCGCATTGATTTGGAACACGCCGCGCGGGCCCGCCCACTGCGGCACCGTCACACTGACGTCGTGAAAACCGAGCCGTTCGCCAACCGCCGGATACTGCAACTTGTAGAACGCCTCCTTGGCCGAGAACACCAAGGCCGCGGCCGCGGCCCGCGCGGACGGCGGCAGTGCTGCCAGCCAGGCCATCTCGTCGGCCACGCAGATCGAGGGCAACAGGTCCGCCTTTACGTCCCCCACCACTTCGCTATCGAGCCCGAGTGCGGAGGCGATCCGGCGTGGTGCCGCAACCGCGGCACAAAAATCCGCCGTGTGGGTGATGCTGCCAACCATGGAATCGGGCCAAATCGGCTGCCGATCAGCGGCTGCTTCGAGCGCAAATCCGACAATGCCGAACTCGGCCATGGCGCGTCTGGCGCACAGTCGGCCGGCGGCGAACTCGCGTGCGCGCCGCGGGACCGCCCGTCCTATGTGCAGGGTTTCCGCGGGGAGCAACAATTCGACGTCGCCCGGCGCGCGCAGCACCGCAGCGGCCACACCTGGAAGAAATAGGCCGGCCAATTCGCCGGACAGGGTCGCGGGATTCATCGTTCCGTACTCTGACAGAACGCCGCTCTTGCCGCTGGTTTGCACCATGGATGATAATGGCCAATGCAAACTGTCATCGTCACCGGCGGCAGCCGCGGCCTCGGACTCGCAATGGCGAACGCTCTGGCGGCCGCGGGCTACCGCGTCATCGCACTTGCTCGCAGCAGCACCGCGGAGGTGTCGGCCGCGAGCCGTGCCGCGGCGGATAGCGGCCGCGGAGCGATCGAGTTTCGCCCCTGCGACTTGTCGGATCTGGCCCAGATCGCCCCGCTGGTCAAGGGATTGCGCGCGGATTTCGGTCCTCTTTACGGCTTGGTCAACAACGCGGGGCTGGGGACGAGCGGCCTGCTCAGCACCATGCGCGATCAGGAAATTCAGCGCCTGATTGCGCTCAATACCGTCTCGCCCATTTTGCTGACCAAGTACGTTGTACGCACGATGATGTCGCAGCGCGAGGGGCGAATCATCAACATCTCCTCGATCGTCGGGTTCACCGGGTACAGCGGGCTGTCGGTGTATAGCGCCACGAAGGCCGCGTTGCTCGGATTTACTCGCTCGCTCGCACGCGAGGTAGGTCAGCTCGGCATCACGGTGAATGCGATTGCACCGGGCTTCGTCGCCACCGAGATGACGGCAGAACTCGATGACTCGCAGCGCCAGCAAATCGCACGGCGCAGCGCCCTGAAGCGCATGCCCGACCCTGGCGACGTGGCGCGCAGCGTGGAGTTTCTATTGGGAGAGGGCGGCCGCAATATTACCGGCACCACCTTGACCATCGACGCCGGCAACACGGCCTAACGCGCGTAAAACACAGCCTCCTGAGCCCCCGATAGCCGGAGCGGGATCCGCAAAACTGTGCGCGTCGTCAACTACTTTCGGGGCGCACGGCCTCATTCTCGAAACAATCGTGAACGGCACGCTCATACTCATCGAACTCGCGGGACATGTAGGTCTGCTGCTGTGGGGTACCCACATGGTCGGCAGCGGCGTGCAACGCGGCTTCGGCGGGGTGTTGCGCCATTGGCTGGGGCGAAATCTCGATAACCGACCGCGCGCCTTTTTCACCGGCCTCGGCGTCACGGCGCTGCTACAAAGCAGTACGGCCACGGGATTGTTGGCAACCTCATTCGCCGCCACCGGTGTGATCGCGCTCGCGCCGGCACTCGCGGTAATGCTTGGCGCCAATGTCGGCACCGCGCTCCTCACGCAATTGCTGTCTTTCAATGCCGCCTTGGCCGGGCCACCCCTGGTGCTCGCCGGCGTGCTCGCGTTCCGCTGGGCGGGCAATAATCGTGCAAAGAATCTCGGGCGTGTCGGGATCGGTCTCGGACTGATGCTCATGGCGCTGAGCGGACTGGTGCGGACTCTCGGGCCGCTCGAGAATTCACCCCTGCTCGGTCCGTTGATGGGTTCGTTGTCAGGCGATCCCGTGCTCGCGGTGCTGATTGCCGCGATCCTCACTTGGGCGTGCCACTCGAGCATTGCGATCGTGTTATTGATCGGATCATTCGCGGCGAGCCACGTGGTCGGCCCGACCGGAGCGCTGGCGCTGGTGCTCGGCGCGAACCTTGGCGGCGCGCTGCCGCCGCTGTTCGACGCCTCGACCGTGGCTGCGCGCCGACTCCCCCTGGGTAATTTTCTGGTGCGTCTGGCAGGCGCCGTCGTCGCGTTGCCGCTCCTACCCGAGATAGCGCAATTGCTCGGCCGGCTCGACCCTGATTCGTCGCGGCTGGTGGTGGATTTTCATCTGCTTTTCAATGTGTCGCTCGCCTGCGTCTTTTTGGGTCCCGTGGGTGTGCTGGCACGCGGACTCGCACGCTGGTTGCCCGACCCGCCGGCGCCTGCGGATCCCGCACGCCCCGTGTACCTTGACGCTGCCGCGCTCGACTCCGCGACGGTGGCTCTCGCCAATGCCTCGCGAGAAACCTTGCGCATGGCCGACATGGTCGATGCGATGCTGCGCGATACGCTCGGCGTCATTTATCGCGACGACCGGACTCGCGCCGATGCGGTGTCGACCAACGCCCGCTGCGTCGATAAGTTGGGAGAGGCGATCCGCCGCTATCTTGCAGACCTCGGCGAGGATCAGGCGCTCGACAACCAGCGAGGCGCCGCGCGCGGACAAGACATCCTGTCGGCGGTGATCAATCTCGAACATGTCGCCGACATCATTGCCAACAGCTTGGTGGAGTTCTCGCTGCGCAGTCTGAAGCGCGGCGAGAAACTGGCGACGCAGGAATTCGAAATCGTCGCGACCATGCATGGCAAATTGGTGGACGGCTTGAAACTCGCGGTGGCCGTGTTTCTGCGCGCCGAGCCGCACGATGCCGCACGTCTGGTCGCGAGCAAGGCGGATTTTCGCGAACTCGAGGCGTGCGCCATGGCCTTAAGCGCCGAGTTGTTGCGCGCGGCCGCGGCGACCACGCGGTTGGCGGACACCGAGGCCGCCGAGAGGGTCGCCGAAGAGAGCGGGCTTTTTCTGCGCACGGTTCGAGATCTGCGGCGCATTCATTCGCACCTGGCGAGTTTCGCTTACCCGGTACTGCACCAATCGGCCCCCCGCGGGCAGGAAGCACAGCGCGGGACGGTAGAAGCGGTTCCGCCGGGGCTTTCGGCAAAATACACGCTACCCAGCGGCTAAGATCGCGCCGCGCGAGCCAAGCCGCGCGAACGGATCACGTGCTAGGACCCGTGTTACGACGCCAACGCGCACAATCTGTAAACTGATCTGGAATCGGCGGTGAAAGAGCGCGGCAGGATGAACTTGCAGAAACGTAAATTGGGTGATTCGGGTTTGCAAATCGCACCGCTCGTCTTCGGCGGGAATGTCTTTGGTTGGACGGTGGATGAGAGCACCTCGTTCTCGTTACTCGACGCGTTCGTGGCCGCCGGCTTCAACTGCATCGACACGGCTGACGTGTACTCGAAATTCGCGCCCGGCAACCAGGGCGGAGAATCCGAGACCATAATCGGCCGCTGGCTGCAGGCGCGCGGCAAGCGCGAGGACGTGGTGCTGGCGACCAAAGTAGGAATGTCCATGGGCG
>CAYRAC010000438.1:0-4307 GCA_964422045.1 uncultured Steroidobacteraceae bacterium | reverse complement strand
TGTGGCCTCGATGTTCGGCTCGGCACGCAATTGACCGGGTCTACAATCGGACATATGCGGGGTCTGTGGCCAACGCGAGCGAAGACCTATCTGTGCTTGCGGGGAGTTTCAAACCGACGGTCGATGTCGACTTGGGTGGGTACAGGAGCGACAGGATGACCGTCGATGTTGTGCTCGCGCCGCGCAACCAGACGGATCTGGATGGGATGTTGACGAGTGTCTACGATCCGAAGCGTCCGAACTATCAGCAGTGGCTGCTCAAAGGAGAGTTCTACTCGCGCTTCGCGCCCAGCGCTGACCAGATTGCCGCTGTGGCGGCGTATCTGCAGTCGAGTGGCTTGACGGTCGAGCAGTCATCCTCACCGTTCATGGTGCGCGCAAGCGGACCCAGCAGCGCGGTCGAGGCGGCACTCGCCACGACACTGCACAACTACCGCAATTCGAAAGGCATCACTTACTTCGCGAATGCTTCTGCCATCAAACTACCTGCGCACCTAGCCGCAGGCGTGCTGGGCGTCGTGGGCGCTACTAATACCGTACGTGTGCACGCGCATCCAAAGCGTGCGCCAAACAACGCCGGTTCCCCGCCAGCCCTAGCCTGCGAGGCGCCGTATCCCACCACGACCGAGCTCTTTCTCGGAACGTTTCTGTCTGGTTTTGGTTACGGGGATGCTCCCCTCTGCAGCGGTCTGACGCCGTCACAAGACAACGCAATCTATGGCGCGCCGCATCTGGGGAATGTCGCGAAGGGCCACGGAGTCAACCTGGCGCTGTTCGAGCTCTCGGCCTATCAGCACTCCGACATCGACTATTGGGCGCAGCAGTTCTACGGCCCGCGCTACACACCGCCACTGGTCGACGTCGATGTCGATGGCGGCCCGCTGAACCCGAAATGCCCAAAGGGCGATGAGTGTGTCCCCGGTTCTGAAGGCTATTTTGGGGACGTCGAGGTCGACGCGGACATTGAGATGTCGCTGGCAATTGCACCTGCCGCGAGCAGGATCCTCGTGTACAACGCTCCGAATGATGACACCGGGCAGACCGAACTCGATGAGTACACCAGGATCGCGAATGACGACGTTGCGGATGTCATCAGCTCCAGCTGGGCCGGTTGCGAGAATGACTCGACTGCGGCATACGTGCAGGCCGAGAACCTGGTGTTCGAGCAAATGGCGCTGCAAGGGCAGAGCATGTTCAGTGCCGCGGGCGACACGGGCGCTTTCGAGTGCATCCGGAGCGATGGCACAACCCTCATCAACGTGCTCGATCCCGCCGCGCAGCCGTGGGTGACTGCCGTGGGAGGGACGTCTTTCTTCACATTCAATCCGGACGCCAACCCGAATCCTTCGTACCCGACAGGCCTGGAGAGCGTGTGGAACGTCGACGGCCTCTGCACTGACGCGGGACCGAGTGCGGCCAATGATGAGCAGGGGGGGTTCTTCTGGTGTGCTAACGCGGGTGCCAGTGGAGGCGGATACAGCCAGTTCTGGGGCCGTCCCTCGTACCAGTTCGGCCCGGGCATCACGAACCCGTACACGGCCTACGCTAACGGTACGACGCACTGCGCGCTAGCCAAGATCGGAACGCCGTGCCGCGAGGTTCCGGACGTGTCTGCGAATGCGGATGGGTTCACTCCCTATGCGGAATACTGCACCCCGGCCGGGACCGAAACTTACAGCGGTTGTGCCCAGCCGCCCATCGGCTGGTTCGGCATTGGCGGCACGAGCCTGTCATCGCCTTTCTGGTCGGCAATCATTGCTGATCGCGACGGCTTCTGGCATGACCGGATCGGGAACGCGAACCCGCTGCTTTACCGTCTGTATAACGTCGATTATCAGGGCTTCTTCCACGACATCACGGGACGCGGGCCGTCGAACAGCGACACGATATTCCCGACTAACAACGGCTACTTCCCGGCCACTCGCGGCTACGATCTCGCGACCGGTATTGGTACGCCGAAGATGGGAGCCATCATTACCGGTGTAGCGGAGTGAGGTCGTAAGCGAAAACGAACGATCGTTGGTTTCTGTCTACTATATGAGAATCGACCCGCGGCGGGCCTCGCACTGCAAAGTGTGGGGCCCGCTGTCGACTTTTTCTGCCGGGGGAAATCATTCGCGTCCTCAAGTCGAATTGCGATCAGGCGACGCTGGGTCGGCGTCGCATCAGCGCACCAAACAAAAGCGTAAGTGCAACTATGAGGCGGCTCGTGACAATCGGTTCGAGGAGTCGCGGCGGTGCCCCTGTAAGAATTGCAGCGCGCCGCGGCTCGCTGCGCGTAAGATTGGCTACGGTTTGCTGTATGGACTCTGGATGAGACCCGTGTTCAACGACTCTGGAGCAAGCTGATGAAGCCCTTCAATTTAGCCGCCTCGGCCGTCACCCTGGCCATGATCTTCGGGACAATCTCCTGCAGCAGCTCGCCGCCCGCTCCCGCGGGGTCGGGCGCCACCGCCGTACCCGGCGCCCAGCCGATGCTGGCGCCGCATCTTCCGCGGTCGGTCGCCGACGGTACGGCGGCCATGACGGGACCGGTGGGCGCGCAACAGATCCTGCGGCCGGTTATCCAACTGCCGCTGCGCAATCAGGCGGAGCTGACGCAGTTGTTGCACGATCTGTACGACCCGAAGAGCCGCAAGTTTCATCAGTATCTGAGCGTGTCGGATTTCACCGCGCGCTTCGCGCCGACGGCGCGCGACTACGCCGCAGTAGTTGCCTGGGCGAAGAGAAACGGCCTCAAAGTCATTGCCACCACGCCCAACCGCCGGCTGGTCGCCGTCGAAGGGTCGGTGAACACGGTCAACCGTGCCTTCCACGTCACGATAAACAACTATCGGCATCCGACCGAGGGGCGCACTTTCTATTCACCGAATCGCGAGCCGAGCACCGTCGGCCTCACTGTGCCGCTGCTGCAGATCACCGGCCTCAACAACTCCGTGCTGCCGCACCCGATGTTCCGCCATGGCGTTGCGGCGCATCTTGCCAGCGGCTCCGGGACGTCGGGAGAGTTTTTGCCGAGTGACATTCGCGCGGCGTATTACGGAAACGGTCCGCTCACCGGCGCCGGACAATCCATCGGCATCTTTTCATTCGACGGCTATCTCGCGAGCGATGTGCAGCTCTATTATTCGAAGACCGGCATGACCTCGAGCGTACCCATCAATAATGTATTGGTCGGCGGCTTCAACGGCGCCTGCACCTCGGTCAGCTCTGCACCGAGTTCCACCTGCGATGACGGCGAACAGGTGCTCGATATCGTGAACGCCATCGGCATGGCCCCCGGCATCAAACAGATTCTCTTCTATGCGGGAACCAGCAACACCCAGATCCTGAATCAGATGGCGACCGACAATATCGCCAAGGTCTTGAGCTCCTCGTGGGGCTGGAATCCGGCGGATGCCGCGAGCGACGATCCGATATTCCAGCAGTTTGCGGCGCAGGGCCAGACGTTCGTCACCGCCAGCGGCGATGACGGTGAGTTGAATAGTTCGACCTACGATTTTCCGGCCGTGGATCAGTACATCACGCAAGTCGGCGGCACGGTGTTGACGACGGCGGGACCGGGCGGCGCCTGGTCGGCGGAAACCGCGTGGCCGCAAAGCGGCGGCGGCTTCATCTCAGGGACGCCGATCCCGAGCTGGCAGCAACTGGCGGGTGTCATCAATGCCTCCAATCAAGGCTCGACCACCTTGCGCAACTCGCCCGATGTAGCGGCAGAGGCGGATTTCGACAATCCGACGGTGAGCAACGGCGCTTTCATGACCGGCTACGGCGGCACGAGTTTCGCGACGCCTCGCTGGGCCGGGTTCCTGGCGCTGGTGAATCAGCAGTCGGTGGCGAATGGCAAAGGCACGGTGGGTTTCTTGAACCCCGCGCTCTACAACTTGGGCGTCAGTAGCGGCTACTCGGGCGCGCTGCACGACATCACGAGCGGCAGCAACCCGCCCACGACCGGGAGCGGCAGTGGTTTCAACGCCGTACCGGGGTACGATCTGGTGACCGGTTGGGGGAGCCCCACCGGCGTCGGCTTGATCAATCAACTCGCGGGCGGCGCCGCGAGCTCGCAAGCGGCGCGCAGATGAATCGGCACCCGTCATGGCTTGCAAGTATCGCGGCCGCGGCCGCGTTCGCGGCCTCAGCTGCGCAGGCGGCGCCCGCTGCCGTGGACGTGGCCGCCGCGGACAATGCATTCGGCTTTCGGTTGCTCAACGCGGTTCAAAGAGCGACCCCTACGGGCAATGTCATCCTCTCTCCGGTGAGCGCGGCGCTCGATCTTGCCATGGTGCTGAACGGCGCGGACGGTCAAA
>CAYRAC010000437.1:0-4319 GCA_964422045.1 uncultured Steroidobacteraceae bacterium | reverse complement strand
GAAAGTGGCCGCGGTGAATTACGTCGGCATCGATCTTGGCACCACGAACAGTGTGATCTCAAGCTACGACGGCGAGCGGGTGCATCTTTACAAGAGCCCCGAGCAGCAGGACGTCACGCCCTCCGCGATCTTTGTCGATAAGCGCGGCAATCGGTATCTGGGTTTGCGTGCCTATAACAACGCCGCCCGCAATCCCGACAATGCGGCGCTCAATTTCAAGCGCCTGATGGGGACGAGCACGCCGATTCTGCTTGCGGCCGTCAATCTGACGATGACGCCCGAGGAGTGTTCGGCGGAAATTCTCAAACTCCTTTACGGCTACCTTCCTGCTGCGATTCGCGCTGATCAAGACACCGGCGTCGTCATCGGCGTCCCGGCCGCCTTCAACCAGATGCAGAAGGACGCAACCATGACAGCGGCGCAGGCGGCCGGCATCGGCCGCGCCGCGCTGATGCAGGAACCGGTCGCGGCCGTCATGAGCGTCATGCGCGCTGAGCCTCGTGACGGGGCTTTCATGGTCTATGATCTCGGCGGCGGAACTCTCGATGTCGCCATCGCCGAAAGCATCGGCGGCCGCGTGAGCCTGCTCGCCCATGGGGGAATCGCCATGTGCGGCGGCCGCGATTTCGATCGTGCGATGTTCGATCAGATCGTCAAGCCGTGGTTGCTCGCTCGATTCAAGCTGCCGTTCGAGTTGGCGGCCAATCCGCAATACAGACCGCTGGTTCGCATGGCGACATGGGCGGCAGAGAACGCCAAGATCGCGCTCTCGCAGCGCGATCAGGCAACCATCAGCCTGTCCGAGACCGACCTTGGAGCCCGCGACACGGCCGGGGAAGAGATTTTCGTTGATATCGCGATCGATCGCACGGCGTTGGATCGCCTCATCGCGAGCCAAGTCGATGCATCGATTGCCGCCGCTCGAGAAATCCTCGCGAGTTCGGGCTTGAACCCAGCGAACGTCGAGCGGATCGTTTTCGTCGGCGGCCCGACCCAGTATCCGCCGCTGCGCGCGAAGGTTTCTGCGGCGCTCGGCATTGCGGTCTCGACCGATGTCAACCCCATGACGGCGGTTGCGGAAGGAGCCGCGGTTTTCGCCGAATCCATCGACTGGAGCACGGCGAGCCATGGCCGCAAGACCTCGCGGGGGGTAATCGGCACCGGCGGTACTCACGCGATTACCTTCAATTTCATCGCGCGCACACCGGACACAAAGGCGCGCATCGTCGCCGATATGGGCGGCGATGTCGGTGCCGGCTATGCGTTTCAAATAGACAGCCTCGATTCCGGCTGGACATCGGGCCGCATGCCGCTCCGCGACGGCGCAAGCGTCGATCTCGTGCTGGCCAAGCCGGCCGATAATTCATTCAAAGTCTTCGTTTTCGATTCGAACGGCTCACCCCTGACTCTGCCGCAAGACCGAATCACGATCTCGCGTACCGCCGCGCATATCGACGCGATCCCCGCGTCGCACTCGATTGGTATCGAGGTACTCGACCGGCCCAATGGCAAACCGGTGCTGGATTTTTTGGTGCGCTCCGGCGACCGGCTGCCGGCCAAGGGCAAGCGGGAGTATAAGGCGGCCGAGTCGCTGCGATCGGGTGCCTCCGGCTGCATCAGGATCCGCCTGTGGGAGGGCGATATCGCCGATCCGGTGCAAGACAACCTGCCGATCGGCACACTGAAGATCAACGGCTCGGACATCGAGGAAGGGGCGATAGGCGCCGGCGAGAAACTCATCGTCGAGTACGAAATCTTCGACTCCGGCACGATCGATCTCAAGGTCTCGGTTCCGGCAATCGGCGCACTATTTCGCAGCGGCCGCAACTTCTATGCGCGCCAGGAAGCGCAGATCGACTTCACCAAAGCGGCGAAGTTGATCGCAGACATGTGTTCCTTGACACGCTCACGCATCGATCAGATGCTCTCGAAAATCAACGACATAAGGCTCGATCAGGCGCGCGACAAGCTCGACGCGATGCCAAGCGGCGAGTTCGGCCAAATCGATGCGGAGTCGGCGAAGAAGATACTCGATGAACTGCAGGCGATCAGACGTCTACTGGCACAGGTGCGCCAGGACCATCTGGCCGCGATGCGTTCGGTGGAACTGGCCAATTTGACCCACCATTTCGAAAAAACCGTGCGCTCGCTCGCCCGCCCCTCCGAGGTGTCCACGTTCGATAACCTCGCAAAAACGGCGCAGCGGGCAATCGATCGCAGGACCGGCGACTTCGAGTCGCACTGCGATGCCATGCGCGCCAGAATCCATGAAATCCTGTGGCGGCAGGATTGGTATGTGATTGATCGCTTCAATTGGTTGGTTAAGTCAAGTTACTTGTTCCCCGATGCCGAGGAGCATGCAAAACTAGCGGCGCTGGCGGCCGACGCAATGCATGCCAACGATTTCGAAAAATTTCGCGGCCTCGTCGGGCAATTCGATGCAAAGCGTCTCGGCTTGCCGAGCGACGAGGACTTGGCCGGCACGGTCAATCTCTTGCGAGGGTAAACAGTTTGACTCGTGATAGCTGGTTTCCGATTGGCTATGCGTTGCCCGGCGGCGGCAGCAGCGGCCGCTGTCTCTTTCAAGGCGACGGGTGGCAGATTCTTGGCGTCGCAACGCGCGGCAGAGCGCTCATCGCCAGCGCCGAACTGGCGCAGCGATGGATCGACGCCGCGCTGGTCGATCGCGACGTCCTCGGAGTCATCGACTTCGGGCCGCGGCGGTATTACGCGCTCATTTGCGGCGAGAACCATGCGCTTTCGCCAGTCTGCGACAGCCCATCGCCCAACACCAAGGCCGAGGCGCTGGCTTTCTCCGTTGCCTTGCGGGCGACGCGCGCCATTGACCGGCAGACGCCGCTGCAGGAAGCGATCTACGTCGAGAAGATCAGCCGCGTGCTGCCGACCTACGGCGCCAGCGGCGGCTGCGCCGACGATGTGGTCCTCGGTCGATGGTTGACGGGCGGCGTCAATATATCGGTTCAGTCGTTCCAGCGCCTGCGCGAGATCGTCAGCTGGCTCCCGGCCGAGTCTCTGCGCAACGTGATCGAGGCGGCCGGTCTTGCGGTGAGTGAGCCGAGCCCCGCTGTGGCAACGGCGAGCACCACGCGCTCCGGCAAGTTCGAACTCTCCGGCAGACCTGAGCTCGCGTCTTTCTTCAACGAACACATCGTCGATGTGGTTCAAAACCGAGAACGCTACCGGGCCTTGGGCATCGGATTTCCTGGCGCCATCGTGCTGCATGGGCCGCCGGGCTGCGGCAAGACATTTGCCGTCGAAAAATTGAGCGAATTTCTCGGCTGGCCCTGCTATTCGATCGACGCGGCAAGCGTCGCCAGCCCCTATATCCATGAAACGAGCAAGAAAGTTGCGGCCGTCTTCGACGACGCCAAGCGAAACGCACCCTCGCTTTTGGTCATCGATGAGATGGAAGCCTTCCTCGCGGATCGCGAGTCGGGATCGGGGCACCATCGGATCGAAGAAGTGGCCGAATTCCTGCGCCGTATCCCGGAGGCGGCGAAAAACGAAGTGCTGGTCATCGCCATGACAAATCGCATCGATCTGATCGATCAGGCTATTTTGCGTCGCGGCCGATTCGATCACATCGTGAATGTAGACTATCCGAACGAGGCAGAAGTCTTGCCGCTGCTCATCGACCTGCTGTCATCGCTGCCGAAGGAAGCTGACGTGGCTCCCGCCCCGCTTGCCGCGGCGCTGTCCGGCCGACCGCTGTCCGACGTGGCGTTCGTGGTCCGCGAAGCGGGCCGCAGAGCGGCACGCTCGGGCAAGAACCGCATCAGCCAAGCTGATCTCGCCGCGGCCCTCGAGAGCGCGCCAAGCGTCGATCCCGAGGCCGGCAAACGCAACAAGATCGGCTTCGTGTGAGTAAGGATCTCGATCTCATGCCGCTCGGCTCCGGGAAAGCCGCGCGCGGATTTGCCGGACTATCCGCGCTCGCCTCGCCGATCGATTTCGAAGCGCTGGAGATGGAAAGTCGCGCCACGGAAGCTCCGGCGAGCGACCCGCATATTCGTGCTCTGCGCTTCGCAAGTTTCGACAGCCCGCTGTTTTCGGGCTGGCGGACCAGCCTGCGCCGGATCGCGATCATGCTGGCCGTTCCACCGACAGCGGCCCTGTGCGCCTGGCTGCTCGCCTCGGTGATGCTCGCCATCCGTCCGAGCGAGAGTGTCGACAACGCGGTGCCCGGCGACTGCGCCGATGTCGGGCACATACCGGCATCGGCTGACGCGCACCCTTGCGGCAGCATTCCCGCACGCCCGGAAAAATAACCGAGCGCGGACATACCCGGTGGCCGTCGA
>CAYRAC010000436.1:0-4324 GCA_964422045.1 uncultured Steroidobacteraceae bacterium | reverse complement strand
CAATTTCAACTCGGCGCCGAAAATAACATAGAAAAAAGCCGATGTTTAGCGCAATTGCGAAAAAAGATTTGCGCAGGTCGCGCTGAACATGCTGGTTTTTCAGGCTTCCGCGCCGGCTTGGAGCGCGCAGTGTCGACTCGTTCACTGTGATTTCAGTCATGTAGGAGGCGATGTTCAACGAAGCAACACAAGCAAAGCACCGATCAAAATGGACACCCACAGCACCGATAAATCGATTTGTCCGATCGGTGGAATGATCCGGCGCACCGGCTTCAAGATCGGTTCGCACAGTTGCGCGAGCAAGCGAACGCCCGGAGCGTAGCCACCCGGCGACACGAAGCTCGTCAGCCAGTAGAGAAGCAGAGCGAACAGATAGACGCGCAGTATCAGATCGGCCAGCTCGACGATGGTGATGCGCAGAAATTGCAGCGGATCGCCCGGTCCCTCGCCCGCCAGGGCAATCGCCGCCACGGTGCGAATCGAGGCGACGGCGAGCACCGCGACGACCGTTGCGGTGTCAATTTTCCCGATGGGAGGCAAGATCTTGCGCAACGGCAGAATCAGCCAATTCGTGACGCGGACGATTGCATCGGCCATCGGGTCTCTGAAATCGGCGCGCACCAGTTGGAATAAAAAGCGCAACACGAAGGCCAGGGTCAGCAACCAGAGCAGGGTGTCGACGACGTATTTAATCGCGTCCATGGCGGATCAAAATGTATGCATGTTCTAGGGGGCGCCGAACTCAGCGGCGAGTTCGGCGGAACGGCGGTCCGCTGCGGCCACCGCATGAGCGACGATAGCACGAAGTCCGGCGCCATCGAGAACCGCGAGCGCCGCGGCGGTCGTGCCGCCCTTCGAAGTCACCTGCTCACGCAGCGTGGCGAGCGACTCCGTCGAGTGGCGTGCCATCTGCGCCGCGCCGACCGCCGTTTCCAACGTCAATTGGTGAGCGACGTCCTTGGGCAGCCCGCGTTCATGTGCTGCCGCCTCGAGTGCTTCCATGAACAGGAAAAAGTACGCCGGGCCGCTGCCCGAAAGTGCAGTGACGGTGTCCATTTGCGATTCGTGCTCGACCCACACCGTGGCACTTACGGCGGCCATGATCATCTCGGCCAGCGCACGGTTGGCGGCGCCAACGCTCGCGGGTGCGTATAGACCCGTGGCACCGAAGCCGTTCAAGGCGGGCCGATTCGGCATGGTGCGTATCACCGGCACCCGCGGTCCGAACCAGCGCGCCAGTGCGGCGTGCGGAATGCCGGCCGCGACCGAAATCACCAACGGCGGGTCTGCGGTCATGCTCGCCGCCAGCCCCAGGACCACAGTGCGCATTTGCTGCGGTTTGACGGCAAGTATCACCACTTCGGCGCCACGCACCGCGCTCGCGTTGTCGGCAGCCGCCGTGACGCCGAAGTCGCGCACCAGCCGTTGCAGCTGCTCCTGGCTGGGATCGGCGACCACCACCCGCTCACTCGGCAGGCCGCGCTTGGTCAGGCCGCCGATCAGCGCCGCTGCCATGTTGCCGCCGCCGATGAACGCCAGTCTACGTATGTTGTTCATCCCCGCCCCCTGATCCGCCGTCTACCGTTTCCCGAATAACGCCGTCCCGATGCGGACCAGCGTCGCGCCTTCGGCGATGGCCGACTCGAAGTCGGCGCTCATCCCCATCGACAGTGTATCGAGCTTGTGCCCGGCTGCGTTCAGCTCTTCCAGTAAAGTGCGCAGCCGCGCAAAAATCGCCCGCTCCGCGGCGCTATTCGCTTGCGGCGGCGGCACGCACATCAATCCGCGCAGCTGCACCCGCGGCAGTTCCACGAGCGCCGCCGCGAGTTGCGCGACAGCTTGCGGCGCGATTCCGCTCTTATTCGGCTCCGGCACCAATTCCACCTGAATGCATAGGTTCAAGGGCGGCGCATGGTAGGGCCGCTGCTCCGAGAGGCGTTTGGCCACCCGCAAGCGATCGACGCTGTGCACCCAAGCGAAGCGCTCGGCTATGGCGCGGGTTTTGTTCGATTGAATGGCGCCGATGAAGTGCCAGGTGAGCCCCAGGGGAGCGAGTAGGTCCATCTTGGCGAGCGCTTCCTGGAGGTAGTTTTCCCCGAAATCCGTGATGCCAGCGGTGGCGGCCGCCTTGACCACTTCGGCAGGCTGCGCCTTGGTGACGGCGACCAAAGTGACCGTGCCGGGGTCCCGGCCGGCGGCCAGCGCCGCCTGACGTATCCGAGACCGGACGTGGTTCACATGAAGCGTCGAATTCTGCGGACCAATTAACATATTGGGTGGCGACACCCTCTTATATACTGCTAGTGGCTAAAACCAGCTGAATTAGGAGCCGTAAATGGCGGTTGATATCGCGCAGCTACTCGCCTTTGCGGTGAAGAACAATGCGTCGGACTTGCATCTGTCGGCGGGCGTCCCGCCCATGATCCGCGTCGACGGCGACATGAAGCGCGTCAATATGCCGGCCCTGGTGCACAAAGAAGTGCACAGCATGGTGTACGACATCATGAACGACAAGCAGCGCAAGGCGTTCGAAGAGTTTTTCGAAACGGATTTTTCCTTCGAAATCCCCAAACTGGCGCGCTTCCGCGTCAACGCCTTCAACCAGAATCGCGGCGCGGGAGCGGTGTTCCGCAACATTCCGTCCACCATCCTGTCGCTCGACGAATTGAATGCGCCGAAGACTTTCAAAGATCTGTGCATGCTTCCCCGTGGCCTCGTATTGGTGACCGGCCCGACCGGCTCGGGCAAATCGACGACGCTTGCCGGCATGGTCAATCACTGCAACGACAATCGCCCGGACCACATCATCACCATCGAGGATCCGATCGAGTTCGTGCACGAGAGCAAGCGCTGCCTGGTCAACCAGCGCGAAGTGCATCGCGACACCTTGGGCTTCAGCGAAGCGCTGCGCTCGGCGCTGCGCGAAGATCCCGACGTCATTCTGGTCGGCGAAATGCGCGATCTGGAAACCATACGCCTGGCGCTGACCGCGGCGGAAACCGGGCACCTGGTGTTCGGTACGCTGCATACCAGCTCCGCCGCCAAGACCATCGACCGAATCGTGGACGTGTTTCCGGCCGCCGAGAAAGACATGGTCCGTGCCATGATGTCCGAGAGCTTGCGGGCGGTGATTTCGCAAACCCTCATGAAACGCGTCGGCGGCGGGCGTATTGCGGCGCACGAAATCATGATTGGTACGCCTGCTATACGAAACTTGATTCGTGAAGGCAAAATTGCGCAAATGTATTCCGCGATTCAAACCGGTCAGGGGCAAGGTATGCAGACTCTCGATCAATGTCTGCAGGAACTGGTGCAAAAGGGCGTCGTCAGCCGAGAAGAGGCCAAGTACAAGGCGCAGAACAAGGACAGCATCTAATGGAACGCGAGCAAGCAATACGCCTGATGCAAGACTTGCTTCGGCGCATGGTCGAGAAGAAAGGCTCCGATTTGTTCATCACCGCAGGCTTCCCGCCGGCAATCAAGGTGGACGGGGAAATTCGCCCTCAGTCCGACCGGTCGTTGAGCCCGGAGCAAAGCGCGGGCCTGGTGCGCGCCATCATGAACGACCGTCAGACCAAGGAATTCGACGCCACCAAGGAGTGCAATTTCGCAATCGCGCCCCCCGGCATCGGCCGCTTCCGTGTCAGCGCCTTCGTGCAACAGGGCTTCACCGGCGCCGTGCTGCGCACCATCAACGCCAAGATCCCGACCTTCGAGGAGCTCGAATTACCGCCTGTTTTACGCGAGGTGGTGCTGTCGAAGCGCGGTTTCGTCATTTTGGTGGGCGGTACCGGATCCGGTAAATCCACCTCGCTTGCCGCGATGGTCGGTTACCGCAACGAAAAGACGCGCGGCCATATCGTCACCATCGAAGATCCGGTGGAGTACGTGCATGCGCACAAGGGCTGTGTGGTCACGCACCGCGAAGTAGGCGTCGACTGCGAGAGCTGGCACCTGGCCCTGAAGAACACGCTGCGCCAGGCCCCGGACGTGATTCTCATCGGCGAAATCCGCGACCGCGAGACCATGGAATACGGGATTCAGTTCGCCGAGACCGGGCATCTGGTATTGGCGACGCTGCACGCCAACAGCTCGAACCAGGCGATCGATCGCATCATCAATTTCTTTCCGGAAGAGCGCCGTGAGCAGCTGTTGATGGACTTATCGCTGAACATACGCGCGCTCATTTCGCAACGCCTGATCCCGCGCGAAGCGGGCTCGGGCCGCATCGCGGCGATGGAAATCATGTTGAATTCGCCCCTGATCTCGGATTTGATCTTTAAGGGCGATGTCGCCAAGATCAAGGACGTGATGTCGCGCTCCA
>CAYRAC010000435.1:1223-4325 GCA_964422045.1 uncultured Steroidobacteraceae bacterium | reverse complement strand
GGCTGCGAGGCTGTTTGAAGTTTCCTTCTCGGTAGTCGCCAGATCAAGACGGCTAGAGCATTCAAAACAGCGTAACCGGCCGCTATACCCAAGCTTGCGAACCCAATCAACAGCAGGATCTTGTGAATGTAAAACATCGGTGCGTTGTTACTTGATGGCTACCCGCCGTCTTGAGCGCACGGGAAGTGTAGTCACAAACTCGCCCTCCTGAGTTGGGTTACACCGCACCTAAGTCGCGAGCCGCTGCCGTATCAAACATGGACAGGCAAGCGCTGACACCGCTTTGCGATACAAAGTAACTGGGATCGGCGGACTAAGCAAGGGGTACCGACCGTGCCGCGGGCTCAAATCGGCCCGGCCGCGCCGCAAACCCAGTCTGCAGGTTTCCTGGCGATCGGATGACCGATCATGTCCATTCATTCCGGCTAGCAGTTGGAATCGCCGACCCTCCACCGACTGCCATGACAGCAAAGGCGGCACGCAGTTCCTTCATGGCGCCCCGAAAAGCCCTTAAGTCAGCGACTCGTGGCTAATTAGCCACCGCGGGTGGGACTCTTTCCCGCACTCGCTTCCAGGACCGCGAGGTAGGAGCGGCCCACAACGCCGTTCGGTAGTTTGACGGTGCTTACGCTCGGCTTACTCGTAAGACCCGCGGAAGGTTCGTCTGTGACCGTCCGATCCGCAGCGTGCGCGGTGATTAGCGGCGGCAATGCCGCACTTGCGCCGCCGGCCATCACGGGGCTGCTCATGTTCAGCTGCAGCAGAACGATCATGGCCACGGGTGTCATGAAAGATACGTTTCTCATGGGTGACAGTCCTCCAGCGTCCTAGTGTATGAAATGATCCGCCGCCTTAATCAAGCGCACTAAAACCGCTTTGAAAACCCGACCGATAAGCCGCCTGGCAAGAGTTGCACCGACAGGGGGATGGCGCGGGTGGTGCTCCAATACCCCACCCCGGTTCCCAACGCCCAGCCGGCGATGACGTCGGATTGCCAATGCGCCTGACTTTTCAACCGCGCGAAGGCGTCATACACCGGTAGAGCTTCGAGAGCCCAAATCCACGGGTCTTGCCGGCCGTAGCTCGCAATGAAGGGCGTCACGAAGCTCGCCTGCAATGTGACTTCGCCGCTTGGGAAACTTTGGTAGCCGCTGCCCTTAAACCAGGCATTGGGATTGTCGCCTTGGTAGGGGCGGGCGCGGCTGAACGCGTACTTCAATACCGTCGCACCGATTCCCGAGATCGCCGATGAATCGACCGTTTGCCAGAAGGTGTGACCTAACTCGTTATCGTTTCCAAACCACAGACTTCCCGCCACTTCGAGGGCGATGACGCCATTCTCGAGTCCAGACTGATACTGGCGCGCCCAGATGCCGTTTTGATCGAGCGGCAATTCATGATCGAACCCGGCGTACGCACAAAGCGGAAGCAGCGCGGTTATCAACACCGGCAGCCGCCGGACAACAGCCGCCGCGAATATCGCGAAGCTACGAATCAGTACCTTTCTCATGCTCGCCCTCGTTGGACTTGGCGATACCAAGTGTGTCTGCCCATGTAACTTTGCAATACAAAGTACAGGCAGTTGCCGATCCAATGCAAGTGCATTGGGCGAGCAAATGCCAAGAATCTGGCGACTGCGCCGGCCCTTTGCGCAGTCCAAGGGGCGCCCGTAAGATTCGCGTTGGCTGAACAAGCGGGCTGGAAATACCGATACACTGCGAGCAGACAAGAGCGACCGGAGAAATGGGGATGACAAGGATTCGCGCCGGATGGGGTGGGGTGGGGCTGTCGCTCATGGCAGTGATGAGCTCGAGCGCAGGGTCGGATGTGCAACCCCTGCAGCCAGCCGTTGGCAGCGCAACAGCAGCGGCAGTCGAAAAGCCCAAATACCCGGACTTTCCGAGCGAGACGCCGAGCAGCGTCGTGCGCCCTACGGCGGGTGCGGACTTCGACCGACGCGAGGTCATGATTGCGATGCGCGACGGCGTGAAGCTGCACACGATCATCCTGGTGCCCCACGGAGCGCATCAGGCAGCGATTCTGCTCACACGAACGCCCTACGAGGCGAAGAAAATGACCGCGCTCACGCAGAGCTTGCACCTCGGCGCTCGGCTTTGGGGCTATGACAATCCGGTCGAGACGATCGTCGAGGGCGGCTACATCCGGGTCGTCCAGGACATTCGCGGCAAGTACGGCAGCGAAGGCGACTACGTCATGAATCGGCCGATGCGCGGCCCGCAGAATCCGACGCCGGTGGACGAGTCGACCGACACCTACGACACGATCGATTGGCTGGTGAAGAACGTGCCGGAGACGAACGGTCGAGTAGGCATTCTGGGAATCTCGTACGACGGGTTTCTCGCACTCGCGCCGCTCGTCAATCCACACCCGGCGCTCAAGGTGGTGGTGCCGGAGAATCCGATGGTGGACGGATGGCGCGGCGACGACTGGTTCCACAACGGGGCGTTCCGCCAACAGAACATGCCCTACATCTACGAGCAGACGGCGACGCGTTCGAACGATGAACTGTGGCAGTCGGGTTTTTTCGACGACTATGACCTTTACCTGCGCGCGGGCTCGGCGGGCGAACTCGGGCGTCTGCATGGCTTGGAGCAGATTGGCTTCTGGAAGAAAATCGTCGCGCACCCGGCGTACGACGCCTTCTGGAGCGACCAGGCCATGGACCGGATTCTGGCACAGGCGCCGCTCAGCGTGCCGACGATGATCGTCGCCGGTCTGTGGGACCAGGAGGACATCTACGGCGCGATCGCGGTTTACAAGGCACTGGGCGCCCAGGCGGTGAATCGCGACAAGTTGTTTCTCGTGATCGGTCCGTGGTGGCACGGTCAGCAGATCGAGGAAGCGAGTGCGTTGGGGCCGCTGCGCTGGGGCAGTGACACGGGACTCTACTTCCGTCGTGAGATCCTGGCGCCGTTCCTGGCCCGCTACCTCAAGGACGACGTCTCGACAAACGTCTCGCCGGTCATCGCGTTTCGCACCGGCGTGAACCGCTGGGAGCGGCTGCCCTCCTGGCCGGCCGCGTGCGACGGGGCGTGCACCCCGCAGCCGACGCCACTGTACTTACAACCCGAGGGGCGCCTC
>CAYRAC010000435.1:0-1213 GCA_964422045.1 uncultured Steroidobacteraceae bacterium | reverse complement strand
GCCGCCGGGCGCCGGTGCTGCATTCGACGAGTACGTCTCGGATCCGGCCAAGCCCGTGCCATTCCGCGCGCGGCCGAGCCAGCCGGCGGGTTACGTCGCGCCGCTCTCGTGGGTTCGCTGGCTGGTGGATGACCAGCGTGAGTTCTCGGGGCGCACCGATGTGCTTACGTTCGAAAGCGAGCCGCTCGACAAGGCGCTCGCCATCAGCGGCGAGCCGGTGGCGAACCTCGTGGCCGCGACCACGGGCACCGACGTCGATTGGGTGGTGAAGCTGATCGACGTGTATCCCGACGAATTCGCGGGAGAGCCCGAGCTCGGCGGTTATCAGCTACCCGTCGCGATGGACATCCTGCGCGGACGGTACCGCGAGGGCTTCACCGTGGCGAAACCGATCAAAGCCAACGTGCCGCTCGCCTACCGCTTCGCGCTGCCGACGACGAATCACGTGTTCCTGCCCGGCCACCGGCTCATGGTGCAGGTGCAGTCGGCCTGGTTTCCGCTCTACGACCGCAATCCGCAGACGTTCGTGCCGAACATCTTCACCGCGCAGCCGCAGGACTACCGCAAAAGCACCGAGCGCATCTATCACGCGGCGGGCAAGGCGAGCTTCGTGGAGCTGCCGGTGGTAGCGGCACCGTGACTATTCGACCGCTTGTTTGTTTGGCCGCGCTTGTGTGTCTCTGCGCGAATCCCGCCTCAGCCCAGTTTGCCCAGCCCGATGGCGGCAACCTCGAGCGCGGTGCGCTTCCCGCCCACTGGTACTCGCAAGATCCGAAGTGCATGGAGATTCCTCAGTGGCAGGTGCATGAGTACAACCCGAACTTCATCATCCTGCGCCAGTCGCCTTGCACCGACTACGAAAAACCCTTTATCTTTGTGATCTTCGGCAAGGACAGAGCCTTGCTCGCTGATACCGGCTCTCGCGATGGCAATCTGCCGCCCACGTTGCAGCTTGTCATCCACAACTGGCTCAAGCGCAATGGTCGCGCCAGCATCCCGCTCATCATCGCTCACACTCACGAGCATGGAGATCATACGTGGGGAGACAAGGGGGTGCAGGCGCTCGACGATCCCGCCATCCCAGTCACGTTTATTCCGTCCGAGGTCGAAGCCACCCGGAACTTCTTCGGCATCGGGAATTGGCCGACCGATTTTGGGCAAGTTGACCTAGGCGGACGCATCATCGACGTCATCCCAATCCCTGGCCACAGTA
>CAYRAC010000434.1:0-4335 GCA_964422045.1 uncultured Steroidobacteraceae bacterium | reverse complement strand
TTGCCGCCGAGCTGCGCGACCGCCTCCTCGGCCGCCTCGCGCGTCAGCGACTCGAGAGTGCCGGTGAGCACGAAGTTCTTGCCTGCCAATTCGGCGTGCTCGTCGATGGGCGCGGGGGCAGGCCAGGTGATGCCCGCGGCCAGCAGCCGGTCGACGATCGACGCGTTCTCTGCGTCGTGAAAATAGGCCGCAACATTCTTGGCGACCACCGGGCCCACGTCGGGAACACGCTGGATCTCATCGGCCGCGGCGCGACGTAGCGCGGCGATCTCGCGAAAGTATTGCGCCAACGCAAGCGCCGTGGCCTCGCCCACATCGCGGATCCCCAAGGCGTACAGGAATCGCGGCAGGGTGGTGTGCTTCGCCGCCAGGATGGCGGATTGCAACTTTTGCGCCGACTTGTCCGCCATGCGCTCGAGCGTCGCGAGTTGCTCGGGCTCGAGAGCAAATAAATCTGCCGGCGAGCGCACCCAATCGCGGTCCACCAATTGCTCCACCAGCTTGTCGCCGAGGCCTTGGATATCGAGCGCGCGCCGCGATGCGAAATGCTTGATCTCCTCCTTGCGTTGCGCCGCACAGATTCGTCCGCCGCTGCAGCGCGCCACCGCCTGTTCGGCCTCGCGCACCACCGGCGAGCCGCACACCGGACACACCTTAGGCAATTTCACCAGGCGAGCCCCCGCCACCCGGCGCTCCGGCAGAACTCGTGCGACGTCGGGGATTACATCGCCCGCGCGGCGAATCACCACGGTGTCCCCGACACGCACGTCTTTGCGCACGAGCTCGTCCATGTTGTGCAGCGTTGCGTTGCTGACCGTGACCCCGCCGACGAATACCGGCTCGAGCCGCGCCACCGGCGTCAGCGCGCCGGTGCGTCCCACTTGAAATTCGATGCCGCGCACCGTGGTCAGCGCTTCTTCGGCGGGAAATTTGTGGGCGATCGCCCAGCGCGGCGCGCGGGAAACGAATCCCAGCGTGCGCTGCAGGGCGAGATCGTCCACTTTGTACACCACGCCGTCGATCTGGTATGGCAGCTTGGCGCGCAGCGTTCCCATCTTACGGTAGTAATCGAGGCAACCTGCGGCGCCCGCCACGAGCTCGGACTGTGGACAGATCTTGAAGCCCCACTCGCGCAGCGAGCGCAAAATGTCGCTGTGCCGTTCCGCCAGCTCGCCACCCTCGACGATGCCTAAGCCATAGATGAAAAGATCCAACGGCCGCGCCGCCGTCATCCGCGGGTCGAGTTGCCGCAGGCTGCCGGCGGCCGCGTTACGTGGGTTGACGTAACTCTTCTCGCCGCGAGCGAGTGCTTCGGCGTTGAAGCGATCGAAGCCGGCCAGCGGCATGAACACCTCACCGCGCACTTCCAGCACCTTGGGCGCCCGCGTGCTGCGCAGTTTCAACGGCAGTGCCTTGATGGTCTTCAGATTGAGCGTGATGTCCTCGCCGGTTTCACCGTCGCCGCGCGTCGCGCCCTGCACGAACGCGCCGTTCTCGTAGCGGGCGCTGATGGCCAAACCGTCCAATTTCGGCTCCGCCGAATACTGCACGATGCCCTCGAGTTTGAGCCGCTCGCGGATCCGGCGGTCGAAGTCGCGCACCTCCTCGTCGCTGAAGGCATTGTCGAGCGATAACATTGCGAGCCGGTGCCTGACCGCGCCAAAGGCCGCGACCGGCGCCGCACCCACGCGCTGCGTCGGCGAATCGGCGGTCAGTAGCTGCGGATGCTCGGCCTCGAGCGCGCGCAGTTCGAGCATGAGCTTGTCGTACTCCGCATCCGGAACCTCGGGATCGTCGAGCGCGTGATAGCGGTAGTTGTAGCGCTCGAGCGTCTCTTTGAGTTCAGCGATGCGCGCCGCCGCTTTCTGACCCGCAGCTTGCTGCGCGCTCACCGGCTATTTCCTCGGCAGGGAGGCCTGAAAGCGCGCGACCTCCTCGCGCAACGCGGCCGCGCGCTGCGGCGACAAGTCGATACCCTTGCCGTCCTGCACGATCCCGGAGAGCTGCTCGGCCAGGCCGTGCGCGGTATTCAACAGCTCATCGATGGTCTCGGTCGGCGCGCCCGGTCCCGGCAACACCGCGAACAGGGTGACGCCGCGAAACTCCTGCTCCGGCATGGCGGCTACCTCAAACGTTCCGGGCTCGACCAGACTCGCGAGGTAGAACAGGCTGCGCCCGTCGGCGTGTTTGCGGTGGAACACCTGGTAGCGGCCGAACGCCAGGCCGTGTGCCTCGAGCGACTGCATCAATTGCGCTCCCGGCCAGCGCGTGTCCGCCGGCGCACACACGCGGATGCTGATGATTTTCTGCGACTCTGCCTCGGATGCTGCGGCCGGCGACACCGCGGGTTCTGTTGCGGCGGGCTGCGGCGGCGGTTCCGCGGCCGATTCGGGCAGCACGGGCAGCGGCATGGTCGGCGTCACCTGCACCGCGGTGGGCGCCGGCGCTGCGGAGGCAAACGGTGCTACGGCCGCATCCGTGACGGCCATGGCTGCCGGCGGCGGCGGGGCAACGGGGTCCAGGTCCACCATCATCGGCCCGTCCAAGACGGGCACGTGATCGAAATCGCCGGTTCGAATATTGAGCGGCTCGAATGGCGGAACGCCCCACTCGCGCGATGTCGGCTGCGCCCGCATCCCCTCATCGTTCGGCTCGGAATAGCGCGGCTCGAGCGGCACACTCGACTCGCGCAGTTCGGCATTACCCCGTGCTTGACTCGAGCGGCGCGCACTCCACCACCAGATGCCGGCGAGCAGCGGCACGCTCAGGCACAGCAATATGAGGCGCAGCTCGGACTGCAATTGCCTGCGCCCTACATCGCCGCCATGCGCACGGCCTCATCGACATCCACCGTGACCAAGCGCGACACTCCGGGCTCATTCATGGTAACTCCGACCAGCTGCGATGCCAGCTCCATGGTGCTCTTGTTGTGCGTGATGAAGATGAACTGCACATTGCGCGACATGTCGCGCACGATATCGCAAAAGCGGCCGACGTTGTTCTCATCGAGCGGCGCGTCGACCTCGTCCAGCAGACAGAACGGCGCCGGATTCAAATCGAATATTGCAAACACCAGCGCCACCGCAGTCAAGGCCTTCTCGCCGCCGGACAGCTGGCTGATGGTGCTGTTGCGCTTGCCCGGCGGGCGGGCCATCACCGAGACCCCCGCCGCCGCACCCTCTTCACCGGTGAGTTCCAAATAGGCATGCCCGCCGCCGAACAGGCGCGGAAATTTTTCCTTGAGTCCGGAATTTACCCTGTCGAACGTATCCTGGAAGCGTGTACGAGTCTCGCGATCGATCTTGCGCATCGCGGATTCGAGGGTTTCCAGGGCATCCGTCAAATCTTTGCACTGCCGGTCCAGGTATTCCTTGCGCTCGGACTGCTCCTTGAATTCACCGATGGCCGCGAGATTGACCTGCCCCAAACGTTCGATCTTGGCGCGAGTCTCCTCGAGCAGCGTCTCCCAGGTCGCGACGCCCGCCTCGGGCGCGAGCTGCGCCAACAGCGCGCTCAGCTCGAAACTCGTTGCTGCGAGCTGTTCTGCCACGCCTTCGCGGCGCACCCGTACTTGCTGCGCAGCGAAGCGCGCATCATCCAGGCTCGAGCGCGCCGCTTCGACGCGCTGCTCCACCGCAACGCGTCCCGCATCGCGCTCGCGCAGATGCGCGTCCAATTCTTCGCTCGCGATCCGCGCGGCGTGCAATTCGGCTTCGATTGCCGAGCGGACTTCGAGAGCCTGCTCGAGTTCGACTTGCGCGGCGGCAAGCGGCGCCTCGCCCAGCACCAATTGACCCGCCAGTTCGTCGCGGCGCGCCTCCAAGCCTTCGAGCTGCTTTTCGATGCGCGTCAATGTGCTCGTCAAAGAACCGTGCGAGGAGCGGCGCGACTCCACTTGCAGCGCCAATTCGCGGGCCAGTTGTTGCGCCGTCAGAGCCACGGCGCGCGCCATGGCCAGCTGCGCGCGCAGATCGTCGCGCTGCAACTCGAGGCTGGCGCGCTGCGGTTCGAGCGCCGCCAATTTGTCGATGGCAGCCTCCATGCGGCCGCGTGCGGCGCGCACATCCGTCTCGCTGCGCTCGAGTTCAGAGCCCACGTCCGCGAGCCCGGTCTCGAGTTGCGCCATGCGCCGCGCCGCATCGCTGCTGCGCGCCTGCGCGGAATCGAAGGCCGCGCGGCGATCGACGTGTTCGCGATGCAGGCGATTGACGTTCGCCTGAAACTGTTCGCGCCGGTCTTCGTGGTCGCGCAGGTGCTCGCGAGTGAGCTCGAGCTTGCGCTCCAGGCCCTTGACCTCGTCCGCAAGTGCGCCGACCCGGGCATGCAGCTCGCGCA
>CAYRAC010000433.1:0-4341 GCA_964422045.1 uncultured Steroidobacteraceae bacterium | reverse complement strand
GACCATGTCTTCTATGAGAATCTCACGCCCGAGGCCATCGACAAGATCCTGGATGAATTGACATGAGCCCGACGGGCGGGAGCAACGACTAGCTGTGGCTTACGAGCAAAACCTGGTGATGTTCGAGGCGCTCAAGTACGAGCGCCCATGGACGCTGGAAGGCTACCGCCAATTCGGCGGCTATCAGGCGTGGGAGAAAATTCTGCGCGAGCAGACGCCGCGCGAAAAGATCATCGACGAGGTCAAGGCCTCGGGGCTGCGCGGCCGGGGCGGTGCGGCGTTTCCCACCGGCGTGAAGTGGAGCTTCATGCCGCGCAGTTCACCGGTGCAAAAGTACGCCGTGTGCAATTCGGACGAATCCGAGCCCGGCACCTGCCATGACCGCGACATCCTGCGCTACAACCCGCATTCGGTGATCGAGGGTATGGCGATCGGCGGCTACGCGATGACGGCCACCGTCGGCTACAATTACATCCGCGGCGAATTTTTGGGCGAACCCATTCCGCGTTTCGAGGCCGCCTTGGCCGAGGCCTATGCGGCGGGCCTGCTCGGCAAGAACATTCTCGGCAGCGGAGTCGATTTCGATTTGCACATGTTCATCGGCGCAGGCGCCTACATCTGCGGCGAGGAGACCGCGCTTCTCGACTCGCTCGAAGGCAAGCCGGGGAAGCCGCGCTTCAAGCCGCCGTTCCCAGCGAACTTCGGCTTATTCGGCAAGCCCACCACCATCAACAATACCCAGAGCTTCGCCTCGGTGCCGACCATCATGCGCAAGGGCGGGGCGTGGTTTGCAAGTCTCGGGCCCGTGAATTCCGGCGGCACGCTGATATTTTCGGTGTCGGGTCACGTCGAGAGGCCGGGCAATTTCGAGCTGCCTCTGGGAATTCCTTTCAAGGATCTCATGGCGCTCGCGGGCGGAGTTTGGCGCGGTAGAAAACTCAAAGCCGTGATCCCCGGCGGTTCGTCCTGCCCGGTCGTGCCCGCGGATGTGATGTGGACGACCAACATGGACTACGACTCGGTGAAGAAGGCCGGATCTTCGGTCGGCACGGGCGCCGTCATCGTCATGGACGAAACCACATGCATGGTGCGGGCGCTCGAGCGTTTGGCGCGCTTTTATATGTCGGAGTCTTGCGGTCAATGCACGCCGTGCCGGGAAGGCACCGGTTGGCTCGATCGCATGTTGAAGCGAATCATCGCCGGGCAGGGCAGGAGCGAGGATCTCGGCCTGTTGCTCGACGTGGCCAACCGCATCGAAGGTCACACCATTTGCGCATTGGGCGATGCCGCAGCGTGGCCGGTGCAGAGCTTCCTCAAGCATTTCCGTCCTGAGTTTCAATACATGATCGAACACAAGGGACGTTCCATGATCGAAGGCCAGACGAGCGATGCGGCGGCCGGCGCGGCGGTGGCGGCTTAGATGGCGGACGATACGGTCAACATCGAAGTCAACGGCGTGCCGTTGAAGGCCCGCAAGGGTCAGATGATCATGCAGGCGACGGATCCGGCCAACATCTACATCCCGCGCTTCTGCTATCACGACAAGCTCACCATCGCGGCCAATTGCCGCATGTGTTTGGTCGAAGTTGAGAAGGCGCCGAAGCCGATGCCGGCGTGTGCCACACCGGTGGCGGAAGGAATGAAGGTGTTCACCAAGTCGCCGAAGGCGGTGGCGGCACAGCGGGCGACCATGGAGTTCCTGCTCATCAATCATCCGCTCGACTGTCCGATCTGCGATCAGGGAGGCGAGTGCGAGCTGCAGGACTTGGCGTTGGGCTACGGGCGCGACATTTCGCGTTTCTCCGAACGCAAACGAGTGGTGAGGGACAAGAATCTCGGACCGCTGGTCTCGACCGACATGACGCGCTGCATTCAGTGCACCCGCTGTATCCGTTTTGGCCAGGAAATCCAGGGCTACCCGCAATTGGGGACGACCGGCCGCGGCGAGAATATGGAAGTCGGCACCTATATCGAACACAGCGTCGATCACGAGCTCTCGGCCAACATCATCGATCTGTGTCCGGTCGGTGCGCTCAACAACAAACCGTTCCGCTATCACGCGCGCGCCTGGGAGATGACCCAGCAGGCGCTCGTTTCACCGCATGATGCGTTCGGCACCAACCTGTATGCGCACGTGCTGCGCGGCAAGCTGATGCGCATGGTGCCGCGCGAGAACGAGGCGATCAACGAGACATGGATTGCGGACCGCGATCGTTTCGGCTTCGAGGGCATGCATTCCGCGGAGCGGGTCGCGCAGCCGATGCTGCGCATCGACGGGACGCTGCGGGTGGTCGACTGGGAAGTGGCGCTCAACGCGGCGGCAGAAGGGCTGCAAAAAGCAGCCGCCGCGCATGGCGCAGCGGCAGCGGGATTCCTGGCCTCGCCGATGGCGACCCTCGAGGAGTTGTACCTGCTCGCGCAAATCGCGCGCGGCCTCGGCAGCGCCAATATCGATCATCGCTTGCGTCAGCTGGATTTTCGCAGCCAGGAGAATGAGCCGGCCTTTCCGCACCTGGGGCTTAGAATTGCCGATATCGAGCGGCTCGAGGGCGTGCTCGTGATCGGCTCGAATCTGCGCCATGAAGTACCGATGCTGGCGCACCGGCTGCGCAAGGCCGCGGTGCGAAGCGCCGGCGCGAAGGTCGCCTTCTTGAATCCACGCCGCTTCGATTACATGTTTCCGGTGGCGGCCTATGCCCTCGCCGAGACCGACATGGTCGCAGAGTTATCAGCGGTGGTGCGCGCCGCGGCAAGTGCGGCCAATCAGCCGGTACCGGGCGGCGTTGCGGCGGTGGAGGTGAGCGATGCGCATCGCGCGCTGGTCGCGGCGCTGATGAACGGCACGCGCCGCGCCGTGTTGCTCGGCACCTTGGCGCAACGACACCCGGCCTACGCCGAGCTCAAGGCCTTGAGTTCGCAGCTGGCGGAATTGACGGGCGCGAGCGTCGGCTGCATCACCGAGGGGCCCAATGCCGCCGGAGCGTACCTCGCGGGCGCGGTACCGCATCGCGAACCGGGCGGCGCGCCCGCGGCCACCCAGGGCCTCTCCGCACGCGCCATGCTCGAGACCGGCTTGCCGGCGTATGTGTTGTTCGGCGGCATCGACCCCGCGGTCGACCTCGCGATCGAGCCCAAGGCGTTGGCGGCCGCTGAACTCGTGGTCATCGCCGGCACGCATTTGCCGGAAAACCTGCGCGCCGTGGCTCATGTGGTGCTGCCGATCGGTTCGTTCGCCGAAACGTCGGGGACTTTCGTCAACGCGGAAGGCCATTGGCAGAGCTGGAACGGCGCGGCCAAGCTGCCCGGCGAGAGCCGGCCGGGCTGGAAAGTGTTGCGCGTGCTTGCGAATTTGCTGCGCTTGCACGGTGTCGATTACGACTCCTCGGAAGAAGTTCGCGAGGCATTGAAGGCACTGTGCGGCGCGCGGCTCGAGGCGTCGAACAACGGCGCCGCTCAAGGCCAGCAGGGCGCCGCGCTGGCTCGCGGCCCCACGGCCGCGGTTGCCTGGGTGGATATCCCTCCGTATCAGTGCGATGTGTTGGTGCGCGGCTCCGAGGCGTTGTCGAAAACCAAGGACGGGCGTTTGACCCGAACCGTGCTCTGACATGTGGGAGTGGAGTTCAATTCGGGATTGGTTGTCGGGCGTGATAACGCCGTACTGGAGCGCTCCGCTGCTCATTCTGGTGCAGGCCGCGATCGTCACCGTGTGCCTGATCCTGACCATGGCTTTTTACACCCTCGCGGAACGCAAGGTCATCGGCTGGATCCAGGCGCGCCGCGGCCCCAACCGCATCGGCGGCCTGTTGATACCGGGTCTCGCGCAGCCGTTCGCGGACGTGGTCAAGCTGATGTTCAAGGAAATCATCATCCCGGTCGATGCAAACGGGTTCTTGTTCCGCTTGGCGCCGTTCCTGGCGCTCATCCCCTCGCTCGCGATCTGGGCCGTGATCCCGTTTTCGCCGGAACACGCCTTCGCCAATATCGACGCCGGGCTTCTGTATGTTCTGGCGCTGACCTCGATGGGTGTTTACGGCATCATTCTCGCGGGCTGGGCGGCGAACTCGAAGTACGCCTTCTTGGGCGCGATGCGCTCCGCGGCGCAGATCGTCGCCTATGAAATTGCCATGGGCTTCGCCATGGTCGGCGTGCTGATGGCCTCGGGCAGCCTCAATATCGGCGACATCATTCACGCGCAGCGCGGCTTGTTCGGCTGGAATTGGACTTGGTTGTTTCCGCTGCTGCTGGTGTACTTCATCTCCGGGGTGGCGGAAACGAACCGCGCACCGTTCGATGTCGCCGAAGGCGAATCGGAAATCGTGGCGGGCTTTCACGTCGACTATT
>CAYRAC010000432.1:0-4355 GCA_964422045.1 uncultured Steroidobacteraceae bacterium | reverse complement strand
TGGGTAGCCTTATGGGAACCACCATTCCTTATTTCCAGGCGCCGGTCGCCGGCCTGCCGATGGCGCATTGGAATCGCCGCCAACTTGAATCAACGGACGCATCATGAAGCTTGCAACGATCAAGAATTCCACCCGAGACGGCCGCCTGGCCGTGGTGTCGCGCGATCTGGCCAAGGCCGTGTTCGTCGCCGACATCGCGCCGACATTGCTCGATGCCATCGAGCGGTGGCCCGCCGTCGAAGCGGCATTGCAGGCCCGCTCGGATGCGCTCAATGCCGGATCGGCCGGCGGCGCGTTCGCTTTTGACCCCACCCAAGCGATGTCGCCGCTACCGCGCTGCTATCAATGGCTCGACGGTTCGACGTTCGCGAATCACGGAGCGCTCATGGAGAGCGCCTTCGACATGGGAATCAAGAACGAATATGTCAAGTATCCGCTGGTGTACCAAGGGGCGTCGGACGATTTCATCGGACCGCGCGATGACGTCGAATTGCCCAGCGAAGCGGATAACATGGATTTTGAAGGCGAGGTGGCGGTGATCGTCGACGAGATTCCCATGGGCACGCCCAAGGAGAAGATCGCGCCGCACATCAAGCTCATCATGCTGGTCAACGACGTGAGTCTGCGTGCGCATGCCGCGCGCGAAATGAAGACCGGTTTCGGCTGGATACAGGCCAAGCCGTCGACAAGCTTTTCGCCCGTGGCGCTGACGCCGGATGAGCTTGGCGCGGCGTGGGCTGACGGCCGCGTGCATCTGCCCCTGCAAGTGCAACGCAACGGCGAGTGGTTCGGACACCCGAACGGCAGCGAAATGACGTTCAATTTCTTCCGCTTGATCGAGCACGCCGCCTACTCGAGGCGGCTGCGCGCCGGCACGATCCTAGGGTCCGGCACGGTCTCCAACGCCGCGCGCAGCGCCGGTTCCGCCTGCATCGCGGAACGGCGCGCCATTGAAACGCTGGATCAAGGCGGCGCCAAGACGCCGTTCCTGCGCTTCGGCGAGCGCGTGCGCATCGAAATGTTCGACGCCGCGAATCGTTCTCTATTCGGCGCGATCGATCAGCGCTATGTGAAGTACGGAGCGCCCGCATGATTCTCGAATTGGCGCAATTGACGATCCGTCCCGGCGATGAAGCGCGCTTCGAAGCCGCCTTTCCCGCGGCCGGCAAGATTCTGGGCGCCGCCAAGGGCTACGTGTCGCTCGAGCTCAAGCGCTCGGTGGAAACGCCGAATCGCTACGCGCTGCTGGTGCACTGGCAGACACTCGAGGATCACATCGTCGGATTTCGCGAGTCGCCGGCATTCAAAGAGTGGCGGGCGCTCATCGGCCCCTATTTCGGTTCGCCGCCGCTCGTCGAACATTTTCAAACTATCGCGAACGCAGCGTGATGCTGCCGGAGGATTCATGATTCGTCGCATAAAGACCGGACAGAGCGCCGCGACCAAAGCGGAAAACAGCGTCCAGGTACGCACCACGGTCGAAGGAATATTGAGCGACATCGCGGCGCGCGGCGCGGCGGCGGTGCGCGAGTTCTCGGCAAAATTCGACCAGTGGTCGCCGCCGCAGTTCCGCTTGACCTCGCAGGAGATCGCGGATTGCGTGCGCAGCATTCCGTCCTCGACCATCGACGACATCAAATTCGCGCAAACGCAAATCCGGAATTTTGCGCTGGCACAGCGCGATTGCCTCAAAGACCTCCAGGTCGAGACGCTGCCGGGCGTAGTTCTCGGCCACCGCAACGTCCCCGTGAACAGCGTGGGGTGCTACATCCCCGGCGGCCGCTATCCGATGGTGGCCTCGGCGCATATGAGCGTGGTCACCGCCAAGGCCGCGGGCGTCAAGCGCATCATCTCCTGCGCACCGCCGTTCGGCGGCAAACCGCATCCGGCCATCGTCACCGCGATGCACTTGGGCGGCGCGGATGAGATCTATGCATTCGGCGGCGTGCAAGCCATCGGCGCCATGGCGTTGGGAACCGACGAAGTGGCCGCGGTCGACATGATCGTGGGTCCGGGCAATGCCTATGTGGCGGAAGCCAAGCGCCAACTGTTCGGGCGGGTCGGCATCGATCTTCTGGCCGGTCCGACTGAGACCTTGATCATCGCCGATGACAGCTGCGACGCCGAAATGGCCGCGGTCGATCTCATCGGCCAGGCCGAACACGGCCCCGGAAGTCCCGCCGTGTTGCTGACCAACTCGGCGCGTCTTGCAAATGAGGTACCGCGCGCCATCGAGACTCTGCTCGGGTGGCTGCCGACGGCCGACGTCGCCCGCAAGGCGTGGGAGAATTGCGGGGAGATCATCCTCGTCGATACCGTCGACGAACTGCTCCAGGAGGGCGACCGCATCGCCTCGGAGCACGTGCAGGTGCTCACCCGCGACCCCGATTACTTCCTCGAGCACATGACCAACTACGGGGCGCTGTTCTTGGGACCGCGCACCAATGTCTCCTTCGGCGACAAGGTGATCGGCACCAATCATACGCTGCCGACCATGCGGGCGGCGCGTTACACGGGCGGACTGTGGGTGGGCAAGTTCATCAAAACCTGCACGTATCAACGCGTGACCACCGACCAGGCGAGTGCGCTCATCGGCAGTTACGGCTCGCGGCTGTGCGAGTTGGAGGGGTTTGCCGGCCACAAGGAACAGGCGGATCTTCGCGTACGTCGCTACGGCAAGGGAGCCGCCGTGAGCGATGCGCTCGGATAGTCCGGTCGCCGTCGTCACCGGCGGCGCGGGCGGCATCGGTGGGGCGATCTGCCGGGCCTTGGCCGGCGCCGGTTTTGCCGTGGTCGTCGGCTTCCACCGCTCGGCGGCGGCGGCCGAAACGCTGGCGGCCGCCCTCCCCGGAGGTGGGCACGCCGCCTTGAGCGCACCCGTCACCGACAGCGCCGCACTCCGTGTCCTCGCCCAGGCAATCGAGGCGCGCCATGGGCGGTGCGATGTGCTGGTGAACTGCGCCGGGACCACCCGCTTCGTCGCGCACGCGGATCTTGACGGGCTCGACGATGCGTTGATCGACGACATCCTCGCCACCAATGTGCGCGGCAGCTTCGCGGCGGTGCGCGCGCTCGTGCCGCTGCTCAAGTCGAGTCCCCGGCCGGGCGGCGGCGCGGTGATCAACATCTCCTCCATCGCGGCACGAACCGCCATGGGCAGCAATATCATGTATTGCGCCTCGAAGGCCGCCTTGGACAGCATGACCCAATCGCTGGCACGCGCCCTCGCGCCCGCCGTACGGGTGATCTCCGTGTCGCCGGGCCTGGTCGATACGGAGTTCGTCAAATCCTTGGACCCGGCCTGGCGCGATCAACAAGCCGCGCGGACTCCCTTGGGCCGTTTGGCGGCCCCGGACGAAGTGGCCGTCGCGGTGGTTGCCGCGGTCAGGGACTTGACGTTTACCACCGGATGCGTGCTGTCCGTCGATGGCGGGCGGCCGCTCAGCTAGTGATTTTTTGGCTCACAATGGGAGCGATATGCGCCTAGACAACAAAGTGGCGATCATCACGGGCGCCGGCGGCGGAATCGGATCCGCCACGGCGATGGTATTGGCAACGCGCGGCGCCCAGGTCGTTCTCGCCGACATCCATCTTGAGTCGGCCGAGCGGGCTGCGCAGGCGGTCACGCGTGCCGGCGGATCGGCGCTGGCGCAGCACCTCGATCTGTCGAGCGAAGCGAGCATCATCGCGCTGGTACGCGCGACCATCGAGCGATTCGGCAAGATCGACATCCTGCACAACAACGCTGCGGATTTGTCTGCGGAATTGGCGAACCGCGATCGCGACGTGGAAACCATGGACGCCGCGGTCTGGGACCGGACCTTCAGCGTCAACCTGCGGGGGACCATGCTGTGCTGCAAGTACGTGCTGCCGCACATGGTCAAGAATGGCGGCGGCTCGATCATCAACACAGCTTCCAATCTGGGCATGCAGGGAAACTTGGGGCAGGCGGCGTATGCGGCGTCCAAAGCCGCGGTCATTCAACTGTCGCGCTCGATCGCCACTTCGCACGGCCGACGCGGTATTCGTTGCAACACGGTGTCGCCCGGCCTCGTGATGACGCCGGCGGCACGCGACAATCTGCCGCCGCAGCTGCACAAAATCGTCGCCGGCGAAACCCTGACGCCGTATCTGGGGGCGCCGGAGGATCTTGCGCACGCCGTTGCATTTCTGGCATCGGACGAGGCGCGCTACGTGACCGGGCACAATCTGGTCGTGGACGGCGGCACGGTGGCGCACGTGCCGGGCTTCGCCCGGTTCACCGAGCTGTTCGGCGGTGCCTAGGGTGAGTACGCTGCCGTCGATGCAGACGCGCACTCCCGGCGCGCTGCAGGGAATCATGCTGCTGCTGCCAA
>CAYRAC010000431.1:0-4362 GCA_964422045.1 uncultured Steroidobacteraceae bacterium | reverse complement strand
GACCGACTCTCGAAGGAATACCGTGGGTGAGCGGCCATTCTCTCTGGCCGGTTGTTGGAGACTGGCAGCTCGTATCGACTTCGGATTTAGACAGCTTTTCACACCACTCCCACCCATCCCTCGATCGTCTTGGGGTTCAGGGAATCCCGCATATTAGAGCCAGGGATAGTCTCGTTTTGCGCAGAGCGTATAAACTAGGGCCGCTGAGAAACTTTTACGGAGATTAGAAGGCGGGACAATGGCGACGTCTCCGGACTTCCTGAGGTTAGCGGCTAGTTCGGCGCGTACCCTGGCTGACACGGCCCTGGAAAGCCTGAGCGAAGCTGTAATCATCTTTGATGGCCGCCGCAAACAGTGGCCGGTAGTCCTTGCCAATGCAACGGCGCGCGGCTATTTCGCCGATGCCAGTTCCGTACCCCTGATTGACTCGCCGCTCTTGAGCTGGCTGGCGCCCGCCTCGGTTTCGACCATCGACACTGCGCTCAATCTCTTATCCGAATCCCTGCCGTCATCGCGGCACCGCCTCGAATGGCGCTGCGCCAACGGCGTGGTCTCCGTCACCACCGAGTTCAAGCTGTTGGCGACTGCTCCCGGGCGCTTGGTCATGCTCACCTTCGCGCCGGCAGTGACTGAACCGGGCTTGGTCGAGGCCATCGACAATCTGCCGTTCGACCTCTTGATCCTGGATCGCGGCCTGAAGGTCACTTACGCCAATGCGGGTGCGGTGCGCTCAGGTGCGGGAGTGCCGGGCGGGGTGATCGCTGCGTCGGCCTTGCGTCTGACTCCGACTTCGGCGCTTCACCCCGACGTGTTTGCACGTGCTTTGCAGGGGAGCCGGTTTCACGATGATGCGGTTGAGATCGGTTCATTGGGACGGCCGAGCCGTTGGTTTGAGGTCGATGTCCAGCCGTTGCGGGGTGGCTCAGGGATCGTCGGCTTGGTGGTGCTGTCGATTGAGATCACCGAACGTCGCCTGCGCAAGTACTCGCAAAACAGCGGCGATCGGCGGTTGCTGGCGCTCACCGAGCATGCCCGCGACATCATTTCCATTGCCACTGCCGACGGCAAATTGCAGTACGTCAGCGGCGGCATCACGAATTCCCTCGGCTACACGGCCGATGAGCGCCAGGCGAACACCCTGTTCGAGCTCATTCATCCGGACGATCAACCGGCGCTGCGCACCCTGTTTCAACAGCTGGTCGGCGGCGAGATCAAATCCTATTCACGCGAGTTTCGAGTTCGCCACAAAAACGGTTCCTACCACTGGCTGGAGTCGAGCTTTACCTCGGCGCTCGACAATCCGCTGATCGGCGGCGTGGTAATCAATTCCCGCGATATCACGGAACGCAAGATGGCGGAGTGCCGGCTCGCGCAGCGCGAGGAAGTGTTTCGACTGGCGGCCGATGCCGTGAACGGGGTCATCTTCGAGATCGATGTGGCCAGCGGCTATGTGCAGCGCTCCCGGGGGATGCTCGAGGTGCTGGGGATCGAGCCGGATGATCTCGGGCCAACCATCGCGGCCTGGTGCGAGCGCATCCATCCCCGGGATTTCGAGTCGGTGCGAAAAACGGTCAACCTGGGACTCCTCAGTGGTCGCGGGTGGACGGCGACCTATCGCATTCGCGACGTGCGCGGGCGCTATCGCTCGATATTGGAGCGCGGCCTGATCCAGCGCAACGCTGCCGGCGATCCGGTGCGCGCCATTGGCTGCTGCGTCGATGTGTCCGAGATCAAACGCGTGACCGACCTGTTGGCGGAGGCTCAACGGACCGCCAAGATGGGCGGCTGGGAATATAGCTACCCGACGCGCGAGTTGACCTGGACCGATGAGATGTATCGCATCTATGAGGCTCAACCGAAGGAATTCGCGGTGTCGTGGCATTCGATGCTGGCGCAATGCACACCGCAGTCGCTGAAACAATTCAATGACGCCTGTCAGCAGGCCGAAGCCGTGGGGGGTGCGCTCGATCTGGAGCTCGAAATCACCACGCTGAAGAAGCAGCGCATCTGGGTGCGGATTATCGGCCAGGTCGAACTCTTGGACGGCCGTCCGTTCCGTGCGTTCGGCTCGGTGCAGAACGTGCAAGGCCAGAAGCTCGCGCAAATCGCCCTCGAGAACAGCACCGATTGGCTCAAGCTGTCGATGACCATGGCGCACATGCACTCGTGGCGCTGGGATCGGGCTCAGGATGTGTTCGAGTTCGTCCATGTCGACGATGAATTGGCGCACTTGCCGCACTTGTTTCCCGACATGAAGCAGTTCATAACGCGGGTCCATCCGGGAGATCGGGTGGCGGTGAGCCACGCGATCGAGTTGGCATTTCAGCACGGCGCGGACGTGCACGAAGAATTTCGGCTCAAAACCCGCAGCGGCTACTACCGCTGGTACGCCGCTACCGCGCGGCCGCTGTTTGACGACCGTGATCGGCCCCGCGGCCTCGTCGGCGTCCTGCAAAACATCACCGAGCGGCGCGAGTCCGAGGCGCGCCTGCGGCGCTCCGAGGAGTTGCTGCGCGCCACCACCGCCAATACGGCGGATACGCTGGTTCTGCTCGACACGCAGCTGCGGGTTCGTTTCATCAATCGGGGCATCGGCGGCATAACCGTCGAGCAAATCCTCGGCAGCGAGATCAGCGTGCTGTTGCCCGACGCCGCGCGCGACAGCGTACTCGCCAAGCTGCGGCATATCCTGAGCAGCGGCGAGACCGCCACCTACGAATTTGCGTCGTCCGCGGACGGCCGAATGCGATATTTCGAGAATCGGGCGGTCTTGGTGCGCGATGACGGGATCGGGACCGGCATTTCGATTTCGACCCGCGACATCACCGAGCGCAAGCGCCTCGAGCAGGAGATCCTGGATGTTTCCGGCCGAGAACGGCATAGCATCGGCCGGGATTTGCATGACGGCTTGGGACAGGAGCTGACGGGGGTGGCCTTGATGCTGAGGGGCCTCGCGAGCCGCTTGCAACTCAAGAACCCCGAGGCCATGGAGTCGGTCAACGAAATCGTCGGTTTGGTGAATCAATCGATCGAGAACGCCCGTTCCTTGGCGCGGGGGCTCTTGCCGGTGCGCAAGGACGCCGGGGGTCTGCCCTTTGCGCTGCGCGAGCTCGCCGCACGCAGCTGCGATCTGTATGGCATGGAAGTGAGCTTCGATACCGCTCCGTGGCCGGAGCTGCAACTCGATGAGACCGAGTCGAGCCACCTGTACCGGATCGCTCAGGAGGCGCTCACCAATTCCGCGCGCCATGGCCACGCCGACCAAGTCGAAATTGAACTGCGGGTCACCCGCGAGACCTTTTCATTGTCCATCAGAGATGACGGTGATGGGTTTTGCCCGCCGACGTCGCCTTATAGTGGTATGGGTTTGAAGATTATGAAGTATCGTGCCGGGATGATCGGCGCGAAGTTTGAGATTACTCCCAACGAACCACGAGGCACCGTGGTGCGTGTTACGGGGGACCAACCACTGACGGCGGCGATAGGAAGCGGCGCGCGGACAGCGAGGAGCGACCTATGATGGCTGCCGGCAATGCTTGGGCACGATCTCCGGTTTCCCACCCAGGGATCGGCAACGTAAAACGCAAAGTCCGACGCGTCCTGATCGTCGACGATCATCCGATCGTGCGTCAGGGCCTGCGCCGGGTCATGGAGAACGAGGACGATCTCACCGTGTGCGGTGAGGCGGAAACCGCGCGCGATGCGCGCACCGCCATCAAGGAACTGCACCCCGACGTGATCATCGCGGACATCAGCTTGAAGCAGGGCGACGGCATCGAATTGGTGCGCGATGTGCGCGCGCATTATCCGCAGCTGCCGATTCTGGTGCTGTCGATGCACGATGAGACGATTTATGCGGAACGGATGCTGTCCGCGGGCGCCAACGGCTACATCATGAAGCAGGCTGCCAGCGAGCAGTTCCTGGTGTCGTTGCGGCGCGTCCTGGACGGGGGCATCTACGTCTCCGAAGCGGTGGGCAACAACATGATTCAGAAGTTTGCCGCGGGAGGGGCCTACATTTCGGCCAATCCCATCGACCGCCTGAGCAACCGCGAGCTGCAAATTCTGCACATGATCGGCAAGGGCATGAGCACGCGCGAAACGGCGCATTCCCTGAACTTGAGCATCAAGACGGTGGAGTCGCACCGCCAGCGCATCAAGCGCAAGCTGAACCTCACCACCGGAACGCAGCTGGTGCAGTACGCCGTGAATTGGTTCACCGGCCGGGAAGCGGCCGCGAGCGGGCCGGGCTTGAAGCCGCCGGGTGGACATGACAGCGGTGCCGTGTCCCCAGGGAAGGCCTGACTAAGAGAGACCGGTCAGGGCCACCGGCTCTGGCTGGAGTCGGATTAGTGAGCTGTA
>CAYRAC010000430.1:0-4365 GCA_964422045.1 uncultured Steroidobacteraceae bacterium | reverse complement strand
TCGTCGCACAGATTCGGCGTCACGAACGAATAGTCGGGCAGCTCACCCGCCGCGAGGTCGGCCGCGAACTGCGTGAAGGGCACCAAATTCAATTTCTCGCTGGGGCTGTCCTGTACATCCGTCAGAAACGCCAGCGGCACGTGCCGCACCGCGTAGTTGCCGGAATCACCACCCGTGTAGCCGACGGACGGCAGGTTTTCGGCGTAGGCCTTGAAGGACTTGCCCGATATCAGGAGCTGACGCACGACGTTGTTCGCCGCGACCGGAAAACTCGACGGCGTTTCGTTGTCGTCATTGGTCAGCACCTGTCCCGTGGTCAACATGAAGTAATTGCCGATCGACGGATGAGTGTTGGCGTAATACTGCGTCGCCAACCCGTAATCGCGAATCAGCGAGTTGAGGTAGGGCATCTCGGAACTGCCGACCACGCTCGAGGCGTTTTGATTTTCCTCTAGCACGATCACGACGTGTCGAAACGGCGCGCCAGTGGGCGGCGCCGCCACGGCCATCACGGTCAATTTTGCCACGTTGCTGCTGACCGCGCCGGCGGCGTTCTTGACCGTGACCTGAAACGCGGCGCCATTGTCGGACGTCGCTGTGGCGGGGGTCGTATAGTTCGGCGCGGTGGCTCCCGCGATGGCGGCGCCGCCTTTCTGCCACTGATAGCTCAGCGGGGCAGTACCGCCGGCGACGACCGAGAAGGTTGCCGTCTGTCCGGCAGTGACGCTCTGATTCGCAGGCTGAGTGGTGATGCTCGGTGCGACCGCCGCGGTATGCACCGTGAGAATTGCTGTAGCGCTCGTCACGGAGCCTAACGAGTTGCTGACGAGCACCGTAAACGCGGAGCCGTTGTCAGCGGCTGTGGTCGCACCCGTCACGTAGCCGCTCGAAGTCGCGCCGGCGATATTTACACCGTTTCTGCGCCATTGGTAACTCAGTGGCGAAGTGCCGGACGCAGTGATGGAAAAGCTGGCGATTTGCCCGGCGAGCACGGTGGCACCGGCCGGCTGGACCGTGATGCTGGGCCGCACCGCGATCGCGCTGCTGGTTGCGCCCGTACTGCTGGGCGCGTCCGCGCTGATGGGCGCCTGCGTGCTGCTGCTTCCAGAGCAGCCGGCTAGCAGCGAGGTGTAGACTAGCGCCGCAAGGAACCGCGTTGACGGCGCGTCCTTGCGTTTGACTTTCATTGCGATTACTTTGTGGCGCAAAGCAAGTGGAGTCAAGAGTCTCTCAATTGCGACTTGTCGCCACCTGACGAATATCGTGGCGTACTCCCATCGAATGAATAACTACTTGATTGTCACGGCGGATGACTTTGGCCTGCACGAGTCGGTGAACGAAGCGGTCGAACGCGCCGGCCGCGCCGGAACCCTCAATGCGGCGAGCCTGATGATCGCGGCACCAGCGGCGAAAGACGCCATCCGCCGGGCGCGCCTACTGCCGAATCTGCGCATTGGCCTGCACGTGGTTCTCGCCGACGGGTGGTCCACGCTCGAGGGACACGTAATTCCGCAGATTGCGGATCAATCCGGACGCATGAGCGGCCGCATGCTTGGCAAGAGCGTTCGGTTCTTTGTCAATTCTGCGGCACGCGAGCAGCTCGATGCGGAGATCCGCGCCCAATTTGCGGCATTCGCGCGCACCGGATTGCGGCTCGACCATGTGAACGTCCACAAGCATTTTCACGTTCACCCCACGGTCTTGAGCATTCTGCTGCAGGTCGCACGCGACTTCGGTACGCCGGCCATTCGGGTGCCGTACGAGCCCTTCTGGTTTGCCGCGCGCAGCGGCGGCTTGACCGCCGGAATCGCTCAGGGGTTCTTGGCGCCGTGGATCGCGTTCATGAAGCACCGCCTGCGCTCCGCAGGGGTGTTTCACAACGATCGGATTTTCGGCATGGCCAGCAGCGGCCACATGAGCGAAGCGGCGTTGCTCGCCATTCTGGCGCGGCTACCCGGGGGAGTCTCTGAGATCTATTTGCATCCGGCGACCGAATCGGGCAGTGCGATTGCGCCATCGATGGGTTCGTATCGGCATGCGGTGGAACTCGCGGCGCTATTGAGTCCAAGAGTGCGCGCGGCACTCGGCGCGATCACTTTTCGCGGCGGGTACCTGGATGTGCTGCGTGCGGTGGGACGATCTCTGGCCTGAGTGACGGCCCGGCATGCAAAAATATATCTTTGTCATGATGGCAGCGTAACCTAAGGATGCCGGTTAGCGATGACACGCGGCTGGAGCTGGCGGACGCGATAATTGCGTCACAAACAGATCGATCAATGCCCGTAGAAGCCGTCTGGGCTGAACGTTCTTATCTTCAAAAGTATCGAGCACCATGGACGAATTAGTAGACTCTCAAATCCTTTCGCAAGAGCAATGGGCCATTGAATTGCTGGCTCGCGAAACCCATACCGCAATTGGAAAAGTGCAGGAGGTCTTCCTTGTTGAGTATAAGAAACTTGCGGCGCATGCGCACATCACGTCGTACCTCCCCCTGCTGGCGTGCAACAGCGTTAGGGGAATTCTGGAGTTAGCGCATTCGGGCCTTGAGGTAAAACCGGCACCGTGACATTAGCCGTGTGGGCCCGCACATCGAATTCGCCAGAAGTGGCTTTATTCCAGCGGGCAATCGTCGCCAAGGCAGCCGCGGGATGTTCGCTGAGTGCCACAATACGACCGGGATACACGGCCCCCGTATTGCCATCGAGCGACAATAAATCACCTTCGCGCAGTAACTGTCCACCAATGTGGCATTGCCGATGTTCCAAATCGATTTCAAGCGTCGGACACGCAACGAGGCACACCTTCCCCAGCTGGCGTGCGACGACTGCCGCATGCGATGTGCGTCCGCCGGAGCCGGTCAATATCCCGTCCGCCAGGGCCATGCCCTCAATGTCCGTCGTTACGGTTTGGCGACGCACAAATATCACGGGTCGTCCAGGCGCTGCCAAGCGTTTGGCCGCTTCCGAGTCGAGTGCAATCGCACCGCTGGCAACTCCCATACCGGCGACTTGGGCAACGGCCAAGTTCTGAGGGATCGGTAAGGCAAAGCTCGTTCTCACTATGCTGGCGAGTACAATTCCCTTGAGGCGTGCAATGGCGTCGACCGGCGTCAGCAGGCCCTCCTCGACCATGTCTACGGCAATGGTCAGCGCAGCCCAGTCGGTACGTTTGGCGCGCCGGGTCTGGAGTAGAAATAGTTCACCGGCTTGAATCGTGAACTCGAAATCTTGGACGTCACCGAACAGCACTTCTAATTTGCGACAGATGTCATTCAGACGCAACCAGACCGCCGGTAACACCCGCTGCAGTCGCTCATTGTCGCGCAGGTGCTGGCGCCCGCTCACGACATCCTCGCCCTGGGCATTGAATTGAAAATCGAAATACATCTCGCGCGTTCCTGTGGCGGGATTGCGCGTAAAAGCGACGCCTGCTCCCGATTCACCGCCCGCGTTGCCATACACCATGGTTTGTACTGTTACTGCAGTACCGGCGGCATCGCTGAGATTATTCAAGCGGCGGTAACTTACCGCCTTGGGCGCGTCCCAGGAACTGAAAATTGCCACCGTCGCCGTGCGGAGCTGTTCATACGGATCGACCGGAAAGGAACTGCCAGTCAACGCAGAGTAACAGCCGAGCATCGCCTGCGTTAGCGCGCGCAACTGTCGATGGTCAAGCTCATCTTCGTTATCTGTCTCGGCGCGCTGCAACTCAGCTGCCACCAGCTGACCGAAGGGCGCAGTGGGTAAATGGGCCACGATCTCTGCGTAACCTTGGACGAGCCGGCGATAACTGTCCCATGCGAGTCGGGGATTGCCTGTCAAGCGGATGAGGGCGTCGACCGTAACGGCATTCAACCCTACGTCCAAGAGCGTCTCCATCATGCCGGGCATGGACACTGCAGCACCGGAGCGCACAGAGACGAGCAATGGACGATAGGCGGCGCCGAAACCCAGGCGAGTCGCCGATTCCAGCTGGGCGATGCCGTCGGCCAGAACCTTATCCAATTGTGGGGAGAGTGTCGATTTAGCTCGGTGGCACCAAGCCGTCGGTAGCACGAACGCCGGCGGCACCGGCATGCCCGCCTGTGCCAGGCGCATCAAGTTCCACGCCTTGTTGCCGACTTCCTCTGCGCCGCCTTTGATAGGCGCCGCTACCGGTGATATGGAATAGAAGTCAGCCATCGATCACATCTTCGAGTACGTGCTCACGTAAGATCAAGCTCGCATGCTTGATCGCGTCGGCTGCGGCTTCGAGCTTGCCGCCAATCGCGGCAAATAGATGCAGCTGACGAAAATTTTTCGCGTGCTGAACCGCGGTCGCGGCGACGTTACGCTGAGCACCGTCTGCCTCATGTTCGAGTACACT
>CAYRAC010000429.1:3906-4365 GCA_964422045.1 uncultured Steroidobacteraceae bacterium | reverse complement strand
TTGCACAAGCGCAGGCCATGTGGAAGCTGCGCGAATCGGTGCCCGAAGCGCAGCGCCGCCACGGCGCAAGTCTCAAGCACGATGTGTCGGTGCCGGTGTCGGCGATCCCGGCCTTGATTGAAGAAGGTTCCCTGCTGGTGCGCCGTCTGGCACCCGAGGGCGAAGTGATCGCCTACGGACACGCCGGCGACGGCAACCTGCATTTCAATGTGAGCCAACGGCCCGAATGCGATGTCCAAAGCTTCCTGGCGCGTGGACCCGCTCTCGAACTGGCGATCTTCGACTTGGTCGAGCGCTTGGGCGGCAGCATCAGTGCCGAACATGGCATCGGCCGGCTCAAAGCCGCCGAGTTCGCGCGCCGCGCCGATCCGGTGGAACTCGCCGTGATGCACGCCATGAAGCACGCGCTCGATCCCAACGGCATCATGAATCCGGGCAAGGTGCTGTGCGCACGCTGAT
>CAYRAC010000429.1:0-3896 GCA_964422045.1 uncultured Steroidobacteraceae bacterium | reverse complement strand
GATCCGGAACTTCGCCCGGCGCAAGACCGCGCGCCTGCAGTTGCGTGAGTTCGTTCGCTCCGATTTCGATGCCGTGTTTGCCTATTCGTCCGACCCGCGCGTCACCCGCTACCTGTTTTTCGGCCCGCGCGATGCGGACGGCACCAGCGACTATCTCGACGGGTTGCTCGCCTCGCAGCACGAGCGGCCGCGCACCCGATTCGAGCTGGCGGTCGAGGAAACCGCTTCGGGCCGCGTCATCGGCGCCTGCGACCTGTCGTTCATCGAGCGCAACATCGTCGATTTGGGATACATGCTGGGGATCGACTCTTGGGGCCAAGGATTTGCGACTGAGATCGCGCTGGCGCTGATCGACGCCGCATTTTTCGATCTGCGCGCCGACCAGGTGATCTCGACGGTGGATGTCAACAACCGCGCTTCGATTCGCGTGCTGGAGAAAATCGGCATGCGCTGGGAAGCCGTGTTTCGCAAACATCGCCGCGCCAAGAATCGCTGGTGGGACTGCCACCTGTACGTGTTGCCGCGCGCGGTTTGGGAGACCGCACGCACCCAGCCTTGAGGCGCTGGATTTAGCGGTTTTCCTTGTCGTCCGCCGCCGCCTGATCGCGGGCGCGTTTCGCGGCCCGCTCGAGCACCTCATTGCTCGGCATGCCGGCCCGTCCGCTGGTGCGCAAGGTCAGAAGGCCGCCGACCACGGCACCGACCACGAGAACGATGATGATGATGGCTTTGAACATCGCGAATCTCCCCCGCTCTAGCCGGTAACCCGCATCAATCCTTCCTGGGCGGTGCTCGCCACCAATCTGCCGTCGCGCGCGAACACGCTGCCGCGCGCAAAGCCGCGCGCGCCCGAGGCGCTTGGGCTGTCGATGGCATACAGCAGCCAATCGTCGACGCGGACGCTGCGATGAAACCACATCGCGTGATCGATGCTGGCAACCACCAGCTTCGAAGAGATCATCGAGACACCGTGCGGTTTCAATGCGGTGTCGAGCAAATGAAAATCGGACACATAGGCGAGCAGGCAGCGATGCAACGCTTCGTCGGGCGCCAGCGTGTCGACCGCGCGAAACCAGATGTATTTGAGCGGCTCGGATTTTTCCCGCCGCAGGAAGTCGGGCGGCTGTACCGGTCGAAATTCGAACGGACGCTTTTGCTCGACGATCCGCCGCGCGACCGCAGGCAGCTGGTCCGCCGCCTTGCGATAATATGATTCCGCGTCGGGCAATGACTCGGGCGGCGGCACGTTCGGCATCGAGATCTGGTGATCGAGACCGGACTCGGTGAGCTGGAACGAGGCCGACATATTGAATATCTGCTGGCCGTGCTGAATGGCTACGACCCGCCGCGAGGAGAAATGCTTGCCGTCCATCGCCCGGTCGACCTCATAGACGATGGGCGCATTGAAGTCACCGCGGCGCAGGAAATACGCATGCAGCGAGTGCACCACGCGATCCTCGGTGGTTGAGCTTGCCGCCACCAAGGCCTGTCCCAGAACTTGCCCGCCGAATACCTGCGGACTGCCGATGTCGCGGCTTTGCCCGCGAAACAGATTTCTCTCGAGCCGCTCGAGAGTCATCACTTTGATCAGATCGTCGAGCAGCTGGTTCATTGCCGAGCCTCAATGCGCGTCGCTTTCAGCCACGCCGAGACGCTTCTGCATGATCGGACTGGTGGTGGTGTACTGCAGGAATTGGCGTTTCTCCGGGAACAGGTGATGCTGGATGGCGAAGGCCGCGAGCGCTGCCTCGTGAAAGCCGCTCAAAATGAGCTTTTTCTTGCCGGGATAGGTGTTGATATCGCCGATCGCGAAGATACCCGGAATGCTGGTCTGGAAGCGCTCGGTGTCGACCTTGAGCGCGCGTTTTTCCAATTCCATGCCCCACTCGGCAATGGGCCCAAGCTTCGGATGCAGCCCGTAGAACGCGAGCACCCGATCAGCGGACACTTGCAAGTCGCGCCCGTCCGCCGTGTGCACGTCGAGACCCACCAGCGAATCGTTTTGCTTGCGCAAGCCGACGGCGTTGCCCTCGAGCAACTGCATCTTGCCCGCGCTCACCAGTTCGCGCATGCGCGCGACGGTGGCGGGGGCGGCGCGAAACTCGGCGCGACGATGCAGCAGGGTGAGCGAATGCGCTTTGTCGGCGAGCGCCACGGTCCAGTCCAAGGCCGAGTCCCCACCGCCGCAGATCAGAAGGTCGCGACCGTGAAAATCCGCGGCCGATTTGACCCGATAATGCACGCTTTTGCCCTCGAACTCCTCGACGCCGGGGAGACTCAAACGGCGCGGCTGAAAGGAACCGACCCCGGCCGCGATGACCACGGCGCCGGCCAAGAGCCGCGTACCGGCGGAAGTGCCGACGAGAAACTTGCCATCGTGCGGTCGCACCTCGCTGACTTCCTGACCGAGATGGAAGGTGGCGTGGAACGGTTTTGCCTGCGCCAACAGCCGGTCGATCAATTCCTGCGCGCCGCAGATCGGCAAAGCGGGGATATCATATATCGGCTTGTCCGGATACAGTTCGGTGCACTGGCCGCCCGCTTGCGGCAACGAATCAATGATGTGCGCGTTGATCCCGAGAAGTCCGAGTTCGAAGATCTGAAACAGTCCGACGGGACCTGCGCCGATAATCACGGTCTCGACCGGGGTGGGAGCGGCTTGTGCCGCAGCGATTTTTTCCGACATGGTAAGCCTGATTCCTAGTATTCCGCCTAAATTGGTCGCAAATTGTAGCTGAATGCCTATAACGACACTGGTTTGGTTTCGGCAGGACCTGCGCCTCGCCGACAACCCTGCCCTGGCGGCCGCGCTTGAATTTGCCGCCCCCATCATTCCGGTGTTCATATTCGCGCCGGCGGAGGAAGGGACTTGGGCTCCGGGCGCAGCGAGCCGTTGGTGGTTGCACCAGAGCTTGTCGCAACTCGATGCGCAGTTGCGCAAAGCCGGCTCGCGACTCTGCCTGCGCGTCGCCGCCGACTCGTTGACGGAGCTTCTGCGCCTGTGTCGAGAATGCGGCGCGACGCGCGTACTGTGGAATCGCCGCTACGAGCCTACGGTGATTGCGCGCGATCGTCGTATAAAGACCGAGTTACAGGCCGCCGGTCTCGAAACCGGCAGCTTCAACGCCGCGCTGCTGCACGAACCCTGGAGCGTCATGACCGGCAGCGGCGGACCCTTCCAAGTGTTCACGCCCTTCTGGCGCCATTGCACGGCGCTTCCGGACCCGGTTGAGCCCTCCCCCGCACCGGCGCGCATCGCCGCCCCTGCCGCCTGGCCGGAGTCGCGCGCGCTTGGCGATCTGTCGCTGTTGCCAACGCTCAACTGGACGCAAGGACTGCACGCCGCTTGGTCCCCCGGCAATGGCGCAGAGGTGCTGCGGCAATTCCTGGATGATTCCTTCGACGAATATCCTAGCGTTCGTGATCGGCCGGACTTGCCCGGCACCTCGCGCTTGTCGCCGTATCTGCACTTCGGAGAAATCGGCCCGCGACAGGTCTGGCACGCGGTGCGCCGCTTCGCGCTGAACCGCGGCCAACATACGAGCTGGCGCCAATCGCATTTTCTCACGGAGCTCGGCTGGCGCGAATTCGCGCACCATCTGCTGTTTCATTTTCCGCAAACACCCGAGCAACCGTTGCGCGAGAAATTCGCGCGCTTTCCATGGCAATCCTCGGCGCTGCGTCTGCGCGCATGGCAGCGGGGAGCGACCGGCTATCCGCTCATCGACGCAGGCATGCGCCAATTATGGCGGACGGGATGGATGCACAATCGCGTGCGCATGATCAGCGCGTCGTTCCTGGTCAAGGATCTGCTGCAACCCTGGACCGACGGAGCGCGCTGGTTCTGGGACACATTGGTCGATGCCGACCTTGCCAGCAATACGCTCGGCTGGCAG
>CAYRAC010000428.1:0-4368 GCA_964422045.1 uncultured Steroidobacteraceae bacterium | reverse complement strand
AGTTCCGCATGAATGTCGATCGAATGAGTCGACGCACCGAGTAAACTTAAGCAGGCGGACAGATAACCTAATCCGCTGCCGACTTCCAAAACGCTGTCGGTGGCGTTCACGGCGAGTGCTTGCAGAATGCGGCCTTGAAGCTTGGGCGCCAGCATCGATTGGCCGAATCCGATGGGAATCGGCGCATCCGCAAACGCCAGCTCGCGATAGTCAGGAGGCACGAATGCTTCGCGCGGAACTTGACAGAGCGCATCGAGAACACGCGGGTCGAGAACTTCCCAGGTGCGGATCTGCTGATCCACCATTTGCTGCCGAGCGGCCAACGTATCCATGATTTCTCGAGGGCGAATAAGGCCGTTGATTATGGTCAATTTTGACAGGGTATGCCATGCCCGTGCGCTATTCTTAGTCCCACGATGATTCGCGACGTGTCCAACCCGGCATGGGTTCTAAGATCAAGCGTCGTATGACTCATCGTTATCGAGGTCCGCGTTGATCTTGTCTTCCGTCGAAATGTGGAGTTTGACCTCGGCCATTTTGGTGATCGCCCTGGTTATTCTGTTTGCGTGGAAGCGGCGGCAGGAACGCGCCGTCAATGAATTTGCCGCGCAAGTTTGGCAGCTGAGCCGCGAAGCCGGAGCTGCCGGTCGCATCGGACTCGAGGGCAAAACCGCGGCACTCGGCCATTTAGGTTCAGCCGTCAACCAATTGTTGGAAAACCTCGACGAGCGCGGCGCGCGCCTGCTCGATCGCGAGCAGCTATTGCAGCGCTTGGTCGAGACCGTGCACGACGCGGTGCTCGTGCACCGCGATCGCATCCTTTTCGCCAATAGCCGATTCTTGGCGCTGCTCAATTTGAGCGCCGCGGAGGTCGTCGGCAAACCGCTGACCGAGTTCGTCGTTCCGGAATACCTGGATTTGGTCGAGAACAATCTGCGGCGCCGCTTGGCAGGGGAGCCCGCGGCCGAGCGCTACGAGGTGGAACTGATCAGCGCGCAGGCGCAGGTGACGCGCGTAGAACTCTCGAGTCTGGTGATCGAAAGCGGCGGCGAGCCGGCGCTGCTGCTGACGGTGCTCGAAATGTTGCCGGAGAGCGCGCAGGCGCCGGTCACATCGCGACCGCGTGCGATGGTTACGCTCGATGCCATGGGCGAGAGCGTCGTTACGGTCGATGCCGAGGGCCGCATCGACTACATCAATCATGCGGCGGAGACCCTGCTCGGCCAGCGTTTCGATCAGGTCATGGGCAAGTCGTTTTCGGAAGTCGCGGCGCTGGTGGATGAAACCGATCGCCATTCGCTGGGAGATCCGGTGCGCAAGGCGTTGACCACCGGCGGGCGCGTGACCATGGGACGGCGCGCCGTACTGGTCCCCGCCAACGCAGGCCCGGAACGATCGGTGGAAATCAGCGTCACGCCGCTGCGCTTCGATGGCAAGGAAATCATCGGTTTGGTGCTGGTGCTCCACGATACCAGCGAGCTGCGCGGCCTCACGCGTCAAATGACCTATCAGGCGAGTCACGATGCGCTCACCGGCTTGGTGAATCGCCGCGAGTTCGAGCGGCGCTTGCAGGAGGCCATGGATTCTGCGCAGACCGGCATCGGACATGCGCTGTGCTACTTGGACTTGGATCGCTTCAAAGTCGTCAATGACACCTGCGGCCATACCGCCGGCGACAACATGCTGCGCGAGGTTGCCTCGCTCATCAAGGAGGCGGTGCGCGATTCGGATACGGTGGGCCGCATCGGCGGCGACGAGTTCGCCTTGCTGTTGGTGGGCTGCCCGCTCGAAAAAGCGCGCCAGATCGCCGACGACGTGGTGCGCTCGGTCAACGAGTACCGCTTCGTGTGGAAGGACAAGATTTTCAGCATCGGCGTCAGCATCGGCTTGGTGGAGATCGGCAGCGGCGCCGGCGGTGCCATCGAGGACATCATGAATTCCGCGGATTCCGCCTGCTACATGGCGAAAAAACAGGGCGGTTTACATGTCCATGTGTACTCGGCGCGCGAAGAGGCAAGCGCGCGGCACAGCGGCGAGATTCATTGGCTGCAGAAGCTGCAAGGTGCGCTGCGCGACAACAAATTCGAACTCTACTATCAGCCCATTGTGCACGCCCGCCCGGACGGCGTGCGCGGTCCGGCGCTCGAAGTGTTTGTGCGTCTGGAGGGCGAGAACGGCCAGCCGGGGGCGCCGCCCGCGGAATTCATCCGCGCGGCGGAGCGCTTTCGTCTGATGCCAAAAATCGATCGCTGGGTGGTGCAGACCGTGTTGTCGGCGCTGGGACGCGGCGGCATGAAACTGCCGCCGGGCCGCAGCGTCGCGATCAATATCGCCGGACAAACGCTCGGCGATTCGGATTTTCTGGCATTCGTCGTCGACTGTTTCGATCATACGGGCGCGAACCCGGCCGACATTTGCTTCGAGGTCACGGAGAGTTCGGTGGTGGCGAACCTCGATCACGCGCAGCGCTTCATCGCGGTGTTGCACGGCACCGGCTGCGAGTTCGCCCTGGATGATTTCGGCAGCGGCTTGAGCTCGTTTTCGACCCTGCGCACCCTGCCGATGGACTACTTGAAAATCGACGGTTCTTTCATCCGGAATCTGGCCGGAGATATCGTGAATCAGGCGATGGTCGCCGCCATGATCGACCTATCGCGCAGCCTCAATTTCCGTGTCGTCGCCGAGCAGGTCGAGGACCAGCTGTCCCTCGACACCGTGATCGGCATGGGCATCGACTTCGTGCAGGGGTTCGTGGTGGGCCGGCCGCAGCCGCTGTCGATGGTACCCAGCGCCCCGTAGCGACGTTCCGCCGGCGGGCATATAACCCCCAGGCAGAACCTCATAACAAATCTATGGCATTTTCTTCCTGCTTAGGAGGAAAATCCGGCCATTGCCAATGAGGTGACCTATGCATGTTTACGAGGACAATACCAAGTCCATCGGCCGCACGCCCTTGGTGCGCATCAACCGTTTGGACGCGAGCAGCGGCGCGACGATTTTGGCCAAGATCGAGGGACGCAACCCCGCCTATTCGGTGAAATGCCGAATCGGCGCAGCCATGGTGTGGGACGCCGAAGAGCGCGGCGCGCTGAAACCCGGCATGTCCATCGTCGAGGCGACCAGCGGCAATACCGGTATCGCCCTTGCTTATGCGGCCGCCGCCCGTGGTTACGGCTGCGTGCTGACCATGCCCGAGACCATGAGCATGGAGCGTCGCAAAGTCTTGGTCGCGTTCGGCGCCAAGCTGGTGCTGACGCCCGGCGCCAAAGGCATGAAGGGTGCGATCGCCAAGGCAGAGGAGCTGGCCGCCGCCGATCCCAGCAGGTACCTGCTGGTACGGCAATTCGACAACCCGGCCAATCCCGGGATCCATGAAAAGACCACCGGACCCGAGATCTGGGACGACACCGACGGCAAGATCGATGTGTTCGTGAGCGGCGTCGGTACCGGCGGCACGCTCACCGGCGTGTCGCGATACATCAAGAACACGCGCGGCAAGAAAATCCTCACCGTGGCGGTCGAACCGGTGAACTCGCCGGTGATCACCCAGACGTTGGCGAACCAGCCGCTGACGCCGACGCCGCACAAAATCCAGGGCATCGGCGCGGGATTCATTCCGAAGAACCTGGACTTGTCGCTGGTCGATCGCGTCGAGCAGGTCAGCAACGAGGAAGCGATCGAGACGGCGCGGCGACTGGCACGCGAAGAGGGGTTGCTCAGCGGCATCTCGTGCGGCGCGGCGATGGCGGTTGCACTGCGTCTGGCGCGCGAGCCGGCGCAGAAGGGCAAGACCATCGTCGTGATATTGCCGGATGCCGGCGAGCGCTACTTGTCGGGCGCCTTGTTCGAGGGTCTGTTCGAGGGCGTTGAGAAAATGCAGGCCGTCGCGTAAGCGCATTCATGAAAGCCGTCGCCCAACCGCCGCCTGTGGCCGCGCACGAGGAGCTCACCCAGGAGTTCCTCGATAGCTATGCGAGTGATCAACGCGCACGGCGGATCTCGCATCGCTACCTGCCGTCGCGCGAGGCCATCGTCGAGATTTTGCAAGGGGTGCTCGATCTGATGTACCCAGGCTATTTCGGCCGGCGTGATTTGAGCAGCGAGAATCTGCACGCCTACGTGGCGCAGTCCCTGAGCGTGCTCGCGCCCAAGCTCGAGCGCGAGATGGAGCATTGCCTGTGCTACGGGCGCGAGCGCGAAGCCGCGCGCGATGAGGTGGGACGCCCTGAATTCGGCGAGTGCGCACCGCGCGCCCGCGAACTCGCGGGAATCTTCCTCGGCCGCTTGCCGGAGATCCGCAGCCTGTTGATCCGCGATGTGCAGGCCGCGTTCGATGCGTTGTGTGGGTGAGGGTTGGGTGTGTGTGGG
>CAYRAC010000427.1:0-4389 GCA_964422045.1 uncultured Steroidobacteraceae bacterium | reverse complement strand
GACGCCGAAGGCGGTGCTCCAGATCACGAGGAGCAAAATAACGGCGATCACTGGATACAAAACCTGCGGTGCAGCCAGCCTGATCAACAAGGCGTGGTGCAAAGGCTGATTACGCATTCTCAATTCCATATGGCAAGAGCGCCGACCACCGAGCGTATCCCGACGAATCGGCCCGTGATGTGTGCTACCCGCCGTTACCAGCTCAGGAAAACACTGTGCCAGCCCTCATCAACGGCTGTTATCTAAGGGTTTTGACTACGTAGGATTCCCAAACTTCAATTAGCCGTGCGTGCAGTGCTGTCGAACTGCATCAATTATCCCGCGCCGCTTCAGTATGGGCTCGCTGCGCCGATGCAGTGGCTGACGCGCGCTAGTCGTTCACCGGCCGCGATCGGCCCGCGCCGCAAACAGGTGTTCTCCAGATACAAATGACACACTCGTGGTGCGCTCAAAAACCGCTTTTAACTGTGCGCTCAGCCGGCTCGCCGAGCCGAGCGTGCTATTTCCCGCGATTGCCGTGCTGATACTCAGCGTCATTTGGGCGGCGACGCTGGAACTGGTCAAAGTGAGATACGCCGACGCGCGGCGCGCAGCGGCCGTGTCGAATCGCGAGCAGCTGGGCACCTATGAGGCGCAGGTCGTGCGTGCGTTGCGCGAGATCGATCAAAGTCTGAACCTGATCAAGTACTGGCACGAGAGGGATGGCCGCGGGCAAACCCTGGCCGAACTCAAGGAAAAGGGTTTGTTGCCGCCGGATCTGCTCTTCACCGTGAGCATCGCCGATCGTCGCGGGACAATCATCGACAGCAGCGGGACGGCGCCGCGCGCCAGCGTCGCCGAGGATGACTATTTTCGCGCACAGCGCGACATCGAAACATTCTCCGTGGGGAGGCCGCCGCGGGGCGCAGCGGACCAGACCAACCTACAATTCAGCCGGCGGCTGAATGCGGCCAATGGCTCGTTCGACGGCGTGGTCATCATTACGGTGGGCGCAGGTTATTTTGTAAGCGGCTACGATTCTGCAAAGTTGGGGGAGCAGGGCGTGCTTGCGATCGTCGGGGTCGACGGCATTGTCCGTGTGAGGCGCAGCGGTGAGACGGGATTCGCGGGCGATGCAGTTGACTACCGCACCACGATTTCCAATGTTGCCGCGCTTGACTCGGATCCGACGATTGCCGCCAATAGCTGGGACGGGGTGAGGCGCTGGACCAGCGCCCGCGAGTTATACGGCTTTCCTCTCGCCATTCTGGTTGGCCTGTCGGTCGAGGAGCAAATGGCGACGGCCGGGCGCGAGGTGCGCATTTACTTGTGGCGCGCCGGCGCCGGAAGCCTGTTGGTCATCGTGCTGACGGCGCTGTTGGGGCGCATGAGTTGGCAGCTGGCTCAAAGCCGCCTACGCGAGGGCGAAATCAAGCTCGAGCACGCAAAGCAGGTCGAATACCTCGCCTATCACGATGGACTCACGGGTTTGCCCAACCGCAGCATGTTCAGCAAGTCGCTGAGCCAAAGCATCAGCGAGGCGCATCGATATGGCCGCCGCCTCGCCGTGGCGTTTCTCGATCTTGATCGCTTCAAGCAAATCAACGATACGCTGGGACACGATGCGGGAGACCGATTGCTCCAGGACGTCGCCAAACGGCTGAAGACCTGCGTGCGGGAGAGCGACATCGTCGCGCGCCTGGGAGGTGATGAGTTCGTCGTGCTGCTACCGGACCTGAGCGATGTCAAGCACGCCGCGGTGATCGCAGAGAAAATCCTGTTGACGATCGCAAAGCCTTTTAACTTGATCGGGCAGGGATTTCGCGTCACCGCGAGCATCGGCATCAGCACTTTCCCGCTGGACGGCCTCGATGAACAGACACTCACCAAGAATGCCGATGTCGCGATGTATCAAGCCAAGGCCGAAGGCAAGAACAACTTTCAGTTCTATTCAAAGAGCCACAACGCCAATTCGCTCGAACGACTGACACTGGAATCCAGCCTACGGCATGCCCTCGAGCATCATGAATTCAGACTTCTCTACCAGGCGAAGCGCGACATACACAGCGGGTGCATCACGGGCATGGAGGCGTTGCTGCGCTGGGAGCATCCCGGCCTGGGATTGGTGGCGCCCATGCAATTCATTCCCGTGGCCGAGGAAAGCAGCTTGATGCTACCGATCGGCAAGTGGGTGCTGAGAACCGCATGCGCGCAAAACGTGGCGTGGCAGAAGGCTGGCGCGCCGCGCTTGAAAATGGCCGTGAATCTCACCGGCCGGCAATTCCTCGATGAGCACCTCATTGACGATGTCACCGCCATTTTGGAGAGCACAGGGATGGATGCACACCTTCTCGAATTCGAAATCAGCGAGAGACTGTTGATTCGTGACGTCGAGTTGGCGTTGCGAGTCCTGACGAAGCTCAAGCGTTTAGGGATTGGCATTGCCATCGATGATTTTGGCATCGGCTATTCCTCGCTGGCGACGTTACAGAGCTTCCCGCTCAGCACCATCAAAATTGACCGATCGCTCGTGGCGGGTCTGTGCGCCGGCGCTGAAAACAGGGAGCTTGCCGAGTCGGTCATTGCGATGGGCAAGAGTTTGAGCCTGACGGTGGTGGCTCAGGGCGTCGAGACCCGTGCTCAGGCAGAGTTTCTGCGCGAATACGCCTGTGATGAATTGCAGGGCTTTTATCTCAACCGACCGCTTCCGCCTGAGGAATTTGCGAAGCTGCTGCTCGCCGACCAGGCCGAAGGCAGCATCGAATCTCGATCAAAATCCGCATGAACATCAAACTTAAGACCATCATTGCGGCCGCGGCCTTGGCGTTTGCTGCGGCGCCGCCGCCGGCGAACGCGGCGCTCGATGACTACTTGAGTTTCAGCGGATTCGGTACGCTGGGTGCAGAGCAGTCCGCCTATCACGAGGCGGACTTCATTGCTGCGGTCAGCCAACCAAATGGCGTCGGCTACAGCAGAACGTGGAGCGCGGCCCCCGACAGTGACCTGGGTGCGCAGGCAAATCTTGATCTGCCGGGCAATCTCAGCGGCGTGGTCCAGGTCCTGTCGCGCTATGACGCTGAAGGCAACTACAAGCCCAGCGTGGAGTGGGCCAATCTCAAATACGATTTAGCGTCAGACCTTGCCGTCAGAGTCGGCCGCATGCTGTTGCCGACCTACGAGCATGCCGACAGCCTGAACGTCGGTTATTCCCTGCCCTGGGTGCGGGTACCGGTTGAGATCACCTATGCCAGTACGGCAACTCACAGTGACGGACTCAACGTGCTCTATCAACTGCGCACCGGATCGCTCACCCAGGATTTGCAAGTGCAGTGGGGAACCACGATGCAGGACTTGCCGGGGGCGGCATTTACTTCGAACCGTGCGCGCATCGCCTTGTTTGGCGACACCTTGCGCTATGGCGATGCGAGCCTGCATTTCGTGTACCAGCAAGCGGATACGGCGCAGAATGTACCGGGCCGGCTGCGCTTGACGGGCGCCGGTTTCTCTTATGAGCCGGGGCCGTGGTTCGTCAGCGGGGACAGCAACTACACCCAAAGCGGCTATTTTGGAGACCTGCTCGCCTGGTATGTCAGCGCAGGCATGCGCTTCGGGCGGGTAACGCCGTATGCTCTCTATGCGTCGCTGCACCAAGACAGCGTTGGTACATCGACGTTGACATCGCTGGGCAACCAGCACACCGTGGCCGGCGGTGCACGCTGGGATTTTGCGAAGAATCTTGATTTAAAGCTGCAGCTGGAACAGGTCACGCTCGACTCGCTGGACGACCCGGCCGCCTTTGCCAATTTGCAACCGGGTGCGCGGGTCGGCGACAGGGTGCACGTGATTAGCTTGACGCTCGACTTCCTGCTTTAGGTCCATGCGTTATTCGAACTCCACATGAAATTCTCCACGCCCATAGCCTTGACTGTTGGCCTTCTCCTCGCCGCCGGTGCGCGCGCGGCGGACATCGTCGTGATCGCCAATCCCGCGGCCGCGCCGATCAGCAAGGAGCAGATTGTGGATATTTTTCTGGCCAGAAACAACGCTTGGACGCCGATCGACCAATTGGCGGGGTCATCGATCTACGCGGATTTCTATAAAGGGGCGACCGGCCGAGATCCCGCCCAAGTCAAGGCCATCTGGTCGCGGATCCTGTTCACCGGCCGGGGCGCACCACCGAAGCAACTGCTCGATTCGGCGGCCGTGAAGAAGGCGGTTGCCGCCAATCCGAAGGCCGTGGGGTATATCGAGAAGTCCGCGGTCGATGCTTCGGTCAAGGTCATCCTGCCGCTTCCATGATGCTCTGATGGCGCATCGAGGCACCCGGGCGGAAGGGATGAGGGCGTAGCGCAGCAGCAGCTTCACTGTGTACGGCAACGCACAGACTCGCGCAGCGTAAGACTTACAATG
>CAYRAC010000426.1:1232-4391 GCA_964422045.1 uncultured Steroidobacteraceae bacterium | reverse complement strand
GAACCCACGGCTCAAGCTTGGGAAGCTTGGGTATTACCATTATACGACGCCCGCGTCGGCGCGATTCTATGCGCCTCGACGACGGCAACGCAAATAATACAATGCGCGTCCTTGAAATCTACGATTCAAAGACCCAGCGCCCACCTAACATCGTCCGCTGAACCTTGATATCCATCCAATGTTCCGTGGCCGTCGCTTATCGCAACTGCCGTCACCGAGGGATTTCCCGGGTGCACCGTGTAAATCAGTCCGTTGGGCCGCTCGACTCTCCGGTGGCCTCGATTTCCACCAACAAATCCTCGCGACACACATCCGCGTGCAGATACACAATGGGGGTTGACGCGGGCAGGGACTTCGACAGCACCGCCTCGATGGCGCTGAGGTCAGACGGCTGGCGCACGTACACTTTGAATTTCAGACCGTCGAGGGAGTAGCGCGCGAGTCCGACGACCCGATTCGCTTCGTTCAACAGTGCGTCGATGTTAGCCAGGGTCTCATGCGTCTGCGCGCCGACGTCGCCCGGGTGGATGGTTTCGTGACCGACGATGCTCGCGGTCCCGGAAACGAACAAATTCGTCCCCGCCGACTCGCTCAACAGACACGCCCGCGAAAAAATCGGGCTATGTCGGCCGAATTTCACGGGATAGTAATAGGCGCTCGTTTGCCGAGGATTTTCGATCATTCGGGGCTGCTGTCGCGCGGCCAGAAAGTATATGGATATCGGACTGCCCGGCGGCGAACCCAAGGCACACGCGGCGGGCACGGTGCCCACGGTCGCTCGGCCGGAGTTGCGAAACGCGAGCTGGCGCGCGGAATTGAACAGACGGTAGCGCTCATCGCCGTCGGCTTCACGATTGATTTCCGGCAGATAGTTCCAAATGCGAACCAAGTGCCGATGCTTGGTCCGCCGAAGCACGGCAAAGATCTCCTGGTACGCGAGTTCGGTGGCGCGGAGCAATGCAACCGAATCGCCGGCGCCGCCGGCCCTCAAATTCTCGGCTTCGAGCGCGCGCTCTTCGAGCGTAATCGAACCAAACAACAAGTCTTCGCAGAACCGGTAATGCACGCGGCTCTGGCGTGCAGTTCCATTCGACAAAGGCAGCGTAGGTCCAGCGACTCGCCAAACTTCGCACAGATTGTCGTCCGTGCCGAGGGAGGGCGTCATGCTGGCGGTGACGGGAACTCGCGCCCCGTCGATGAGGGGGCGTTTCTCGAATCCGACTACGCCTAAAACGTTGTGCCACCACGCCGGGGATCGGGTGGCGATCTCATCGCAGGACAGATAATCGAGCTGCAGGGCCGCGGTGCTCAGCGCCTGGGGTATCGCCGTCGAAGTCCGCAGTGTAGTCATGAGCCGGCAGTCTATCTGCCTCTCGGCCCCCCGGGTAGGCCGGATCGCAAGGATCAGAAGGCGACGTAGGGACCCGTGCCGACCGAGGTGGTGACGCCTTCGAACGCCGTAAAGACTGTCTTGCCATAATAGAATGGCAGTCCCCAATCGAAGGTGTTGGTGCCCGAGGCCATCGGATACGGCCCAGCAAGATTTACGAACGCCACCTGATCGGTGGCGTTCGCGAACAGCGTATCGGCATTGGCGACGCTGAAATCCTCAGGCACCGAGATGTCGTTTTGTCCGGTCAGCGTTGCGCTCAGGGATGCGGTGCTGCTCGGACAGAAAAAATCGGTCGAGGTCGAACAGCTTGGAATGCTGCTGTCGTCGAAGAACAGGGCGTTGGAGCCCGTATCCAAGAAACTCCTTTGCAAACTTTGGCCGTTGAAGGCCGTCGTGAATGCACCGTAACCGTCGACGGTCAGGATCGACTGGCTGCCGGATGCGTTGTTACTCTGCGTGTCGATTCCGAAAGTCATTGTGCCGGACACACTGGCTGCGCCCGACGCGGGGACGCTCGCCAATGTAATGATGACGCCGTTGTTATCGGTTGCAAAGTAAGTGACCGGATCGGCGACTTCGGCTGCCGCGCTCGCCACGGTCGTCGCCGTGCATTGCGTCGATGTGCAGGCGTAGTAAACCTGATTGTCCACGGTGGTCACGCAAGTCGAACCGCAGTCCTGCGGGAAAACACCGACCCCTAAGACGCCGTTGGCACCGAAAGTAAGCACCGTGTCTTCGGCAGGGCCGATGCTGGAGCATTCCGAAGGGACCGGGTCGCTCGAACCGCCGATGAGTTCGACGGGCACTGAGCTCGCGGTTTCGCCCGCGATCTGCACATCCGCCAGCGCCACCGGGCCCCAACTATAACCGTCGACGAATTGAGCGCATTCGAGCAGCGAATTGCCGTTCGCTAGCGTCTGCAGGGGCAAGCTGACACTGCCGAGCGCCGATGAGATCAGGCGCAAACCGAACGAGCCGGTATCGACTTCAATGTGATCGATCGTTGCGCAACTCGTGGTACTGCCGGGGACGCACACCTTCACCGTGGTGTAAAGCGTGTTCACGACCGCGCTGCTGGGCGCCGAAGGTCCCGCATCGACCACGAGGTTCACCACGTTGTTGACGGCTGTCGTGGTTCCGGAACCGGTGGACCCGCTGGACCCGCCGCCGGCCAAAGAGTTACCGCCACCGCCGCCGCAGGACAGCACCGCAAGGCACAGCATGGCGCACAGCCCCATCCTCAAGGCACGCGCCGCAACGCCCAACCCTTGCCCGGCAATCACTGCAACTCTCCTACGCTCACACCGCTCGGTACTGCCTGTGGGAGATAGGCGATTCCCGAAAACGCGCGCATGTGACCCGAAGCGTGCACGACCAGATCGGTTCGATGTATGTCGAGATGGTGATGTCCCGCGCGGTTGGCTTTCGCCGCCGCCACGTAATCGTCGAAGTATTGTCCCAAGGTCTGGCGCAGATTGGGCATCACCGGGCCGCTCCACAGGATCGCAAACACGTTGCCGTTCGCTCCGCTGAACTCGCGCACCACGGTTCCGGCAGGCGTCTGGATTTCGTGCGACCGATAGTTCGCGTTCGCGGTCACTTTGATTGAGCCTCGCATCTGTGCCACGTCGGATTTCACCGAGCCCTCGGGCTCACCCAAGGCGGCAACGGCGATGCACGGACCCAAACCCGCGGTCAGCAGTCCTGCGGCGAGCACACATTTCTTGACGATTCCGGTCGATCGCAGGGTTGGCATAGGGTCATCC
>CAYRAC010000426.1:0-1222 GCA_964422045.1 uncultured Steroidobacteraceae bacterium | reverse complement strand
CGGCATGTCTTATTTTGCAGACAGCGAGGTTACTCCTTGTAAGGCGCCTTGGCTCGATACTGCCCCTGCAGCGCGATCATCCAGCCAGGATATTCCTGGGGCAATTGACTGACTTCATCGAGCATTTTGCTTTCTTCGGCGGTGAGTTGCACGCGTGTCGCTGCGACGTTGTCGCGCAATTGATCCATGGATTTTGCGCCGATGATCACGCTGCTGACGAATTGCTTGCTCAAAATCCAAGCGAGCGCGATTTGCGCCACGGAAACCTGGCGCTGCTCCGCGAGCGGACGCATGGCATCGACGCACTTGAAGCCGCGAGGCTTGTCTACCGGCGGAAAATCGAACGTGGTGCGCCGCGCGCCGCTCGGTCCCTTGTCATCGGCGGCCGTGTACTTGCCGCTGAGCAGCCCGCCCGCGAGCGGGCTCCAAACCATCAGGCCGAGCTTCTGATCCTGCAGCAGCGGCACGACCTCACGCTCGAGATCGCGGCCGGCGATGGTGTAGTAGGCCTGCACGCTGACGAACCGCGAATAGCCGTGTCGTTCCGACACACCCAGGGATTTCATGATCTGCCAGGCGCTCATGTTGCACAGGCCGATGTAGCGCACCTTGCCGGAGCGCACCAAGTCGTTGAGAGCAGACAGCGACTCCTCGAAGGGGGTCAACGGATCGAAGCCGTGCAATTGATAAAGATCGATGTAATCGAGCTGCAGCCGCTTCAAGCTGGCTTCCACCTGGTTGAACAAGTGGTGCCGCGATTGGCCGCGTCCGTTCGGTGTTTCGTCCATCGTGCCCGTGGCCTTGGTTGCGATAATCAGCTGATCGCGCGCCAATCCCAATGTCCGCAACGACTGACCCAACAGCGTTTCGGATTTCCCCTGGGAGTAGACGTTGGCGGTATCGATGAAATTAATGCCCGCCTCGACCGCGAAACGCAGCTGCTCGTTTACCGCATCCTGCTGCAGGCTGCCGATATTCTCCCAAATTCCCTTGCTGCCGCCATAGGTCATGGTCCCCAGGCACAATTCGGATACATACACGCCGGTTTGGCCGAGTAAGCGATAGCGCACGATGATCTCCAGTTACTGCCAGTGAGTTTGTTGAACGGGGTCAGCCAAGCTTACAATGATTCACCTACACAGTTCTTGACGCGGAACAGCGGCATGACCGGGAATGTTTTCGGCCGCCCGCTGTCTCAGCTGCACAGCAAGATCAATTCCTG
>CAYRAC010000425.1:0-4400 GCA_964422045.1 uncultured Steroidobacteraceae bacterium | reverse complement strand
GCCATCTTCTTGCTCGATCCGCAGGGGACGGTCGTCAGCTGGAATGCCGGAGCCGAACGGATCAAGGGGTACAAAGCGGCAGAGGTTATCGGCAAGAATTTCTCGCGTTTCTATCCTCAGGAAGATGTCAATCAAGGAAGACCAGCAGCCGACCTGCTGACGGCCGCAACCAGCGGCCGCTCCGAGACCGAGGGCTGGCGGGTGCGCAAAGACACATCACGCTTTTGGTCGAGTCTGATCATCACCGCGGCTCGCAGCCCGTCCGGGGCGCTCCTCGGCTTCTCCGAGATCAGTCATGACATCACCGAGCGCACAGAAAGGGACGCGAAATACCGCGGGCTACTGGAGGCCGCCCCTGATGCCATGGTCGTAGTGAACCAAGCCGGCGAGATTGTGCTGCTGAATGTTCAGGCGCAGAAGCAGTTCGGGTACCACAACGACGAACTCGTCGGGCAGCAGGTCAAGCAAATCATTCTGGAAGGATTCGCGGAGCGTCTGGTTGCCGACGGCACTCGGAGCGCGGCGGAGGCGTTGGCGCAGCAGATCGGCACGGGAATTGAACTTCAAGGACGTCGCAAGGATGGGAGTGACTTTCCCATCGAGATCATGCTGAGTCCCCTGGTGAGCCGCGAGGGCACCCTGATAACGGCGGCCATTCGCGACATCAGCGTACGCAAAGAAGCCGAGGCATTCTTGCTGAAGACGGTGGGAGAACTCAAGCGCTCCAACGACGAGTTGAAGCACTTTGCATACGTGGCGTCGCACGATTTGCAAGAGCCGCTGCGCATGGTGGCTAGTTACACCCAGCTGCTGGCCAAGCGCTACCGAGGGAAACTGGACGGCGATGCCGATGAATTCATCGCGTACGCCGTAGATGGCTGCAACCGCATGCAGCAGATGATTCGCGATCTGCTCACCTATTCGAGCGCCGGGACCAGCGCAATGGACCTTCGGACGATTTCCAGCGAACTTGCCCTGAGTGTCGCGCTTGCCAATTTACGAGTGACGATAGAGGAAAGCGGCGCGCTCGTGAGCCACGATCCGTTGCCCGCCGTGACGACGGACGAAACTCAATTGATACAGATATTCCAAAACCTCATCGGCAACGCGATCAAGTACCGCGGCTCCGATGTACCGCGCATACACATCTCTGCCACGACAGGCGGCGGCAAGGAGTGGATCTTTTCGGTGCGTGACAACGGCATGGGCATCGACCCTCGATACTTCGACCGAATCTTTGTTTTATTCCAGCGCCTGCACGGCCGCGGAGACTTCGCGGGAACCGGCATTGGATTGGCCATTTGCAAAAAAATATTGGAACGACTTGGGGGGCGAATCTGGGTCGAGTCGCAACCAGATCAGGGATCGACCTTCCATTTTGCCTTGCCTGACGAAGGAACATGAAATGAGCGAATCAGCCGAAAACCGCAGCGGAGCTATCGAAGTTCTATTGGTGGAGGACAGTCCCGGCGACGTGAGGTTGACGCGGGAGGCCCTGAAAGACGCAAAAGTGCATATCAGTCTGCATGTCGCCACCGACGGGATCGATGCAATGGCCTATCTGGAGCGCGCGGGGACGTATGTGAACGCGCCGCGCCCCGACTTGATATTGCTCGATCTCAACCTTCCCAAGAAGGACGGCCGGGAGGTGCTGAAGGAAATCAAAGAGAGCCCGAATTTGAGGAGCATTCCCGTTGTCATCTTGACGACCTCGTCATCTGATGCCGACGTGTTACAGAGTTATTACTTACATGCGAACTGTTACATCAGCAAGCCCGTTGACCTTGATGGCTTCCTCAAGGTGGTGCAAAGCATCGACGACTTTTGGTTGTCGGTGGTCAAATTGCCGCGCTCATGAAAAATCAAGCGGCACTCCAGGTACTTCTGGTGGAGGACAATTCGGGAGACGCCCGATTGCTGCGCGAGATGTTCGGCAGAGAGAAGACGGGCCGCTTCGAATTGACCCATGTGCTGCACTTGAGCGACGCCTTGAGATTGCTCACGAAAGGGGGAATTGACATCGTGCTGCTCGACATGGGGTTACCGGACGGGCATGGCCTCGACACCGTGCGCCGCGCGCGAGCCGCTGCGCCCGGGGTGCCACTCATCGTGCTGACGGGATTGGATGACGAAGCCCTCGCCGCGGAAGCCATGAAGGAGGGCGCGCAGGACTACTTGATCAAAGGCGAAATTGAAAATCGGGCCCTACCTCGCGCGCTGCGCCACTCGATTGAACGCCAGCGCATGCAGTTGGCTACCGAACTCATCCACACGGAGATGCGGGCACGGACGGAAGAGCTTAGGGAGGTCAATGCTCAGCTGCGCACGGAAATCAGCGCCAGAGATGCAGCGGAGCGCGAGCTACGAGTCAATAACCAGCATTTGTCGAGGTCCAATCGCGATCTTGAAGATTTCGCCTATGTTGCATCGCACGATCTGAAGACACCCCTCACCGGAATCAACAGTGCGGCGCAATGGCTCGAGGAGGACTTGCGCGACAGTCTTTCTGACGAGTCTCGGAAGATACTTGGGCTCATGCGCAATCGCATCAACCGCATGGGCACTCTTCTCGACGATCTTCTCACATATTCGCGTGCCGGACGTACCGACACGGCGATCGGTGAAACCGACGTGGCAACCATCTTCGCAGGGATTCTGGAAGTCTTGGTCCCGCCCGAGCACATCACGGTCCGGGTTGAAGGCGAGCTTCCGGGGATCGTCACCGCAAGCGCACAACTTGAACAGGTGCTGAGGAATCTCATCAACAATGCCATTAAGCACCACGACAAACCGAGTGGCGAAGTGGTTCTCTCGTCCAGACGCGTCGCAGATTCTTTGGAATTCTCCGTACGCGACAATGGACCCGGAATAGCGCCGCAATTCCACGGGAAAATCTTTGAATTATTCCAGACGCTGAAGCGGCCCGACGAAGTGGAAGGCAGCGGAATCGGACTCGCTGTGGTTAAGAAATTAGTGGAACAGCAAAATGGTCGTATTACCATTCACTCTCGAGGAGATGGCACGGGGTCGGAATTTCGTTTTAGTTGGCCGGCAGAAGCGATAGGTGCTGCCAAGGCGCACGAATATGCGTGACCCGGGATCCGTACAATTACTGCACGTCGAGGACGACGAGCTATGCCTCATGGGTTTGCATCGTGCATTCAAGGCCGCCAAGCTCCCGAATACAATTGTCTTCGCGCACGATGGCATCCACGCATTGGAAATGCTGCGGGGCACGAATGGCCGCGTGCGGTTGGCCAGTCCGTTTGTAATTCTTCTCGACCTCAAGATGCCGCGAATGGGTGGCATTGAGTTCCTCGTGGAGTTGCGAAGGGATAAGGACCTAAAGAAGAGCGTGGTATTCGTTTTGACAACCTCAGCCACCGAGGAGGATAAAGCGAAGTCCTATAACCTCGGCGTCGCGGGTTACATTCTCAAGACGAATCCGGCCAATGCATTCGCCGAAGCCACGGCGCTTCTGGATACCTATTGGAGAGTCGTGGAATTGCCGGCGCTGAACCGATAATCGCGACTCGCTTGAGTCTCGCTGCAATCATCCTCGGCCGAGGCTGCGATCAAGGACTAGATGTTGACGGTGAGAGATTGATGTTTGATTTGAAACACAATGTGCCGAGGATCGTCTGCCAACTCGACAATTTGATATTCATATTCAAGGATGTTCCCGGCCAAAAGGATTTTTCGCGCATAGATCGCCAAGAAACACGGATCATGTCCGCACTGCATGCCGAGGCCGTACCGATCTATTTTGACCGGCCATGCAGCATATTTTCGGGACTTCTTGTAGCTGAGCTGCGCGCGGATGGAGCAAAAGCGATCGACATAGAGTTGTTCCAGGTATGCAGCGACGTTTCGCGCCGGCCGACGCGGCGAAAGAATGGACAGCAGAGTGCAGGTTCGTCGGTTGAACGGCTGTTCGAAGAGTACCCAGCCGGTGCCGTGATTGATCGCGGCTAAATGGGACCGTCGGGCACCCGACGCTGCGGTCAGCGCGCAATGCAAATCAGTTAGGTCCTGGTGAAGCAGCACTAAGGAGTCACTGCCTCCCGCCTCAGACGTCTTGCTCTATCACCGGATTTTTCCCGATGGCGCCCACCAGAATTATGTGTCCTGGAATCCTCGAAAGCTAGCAGTTCCCGAGCGGCGTGTCTGTACGGTAGCCGACATAGGCGCGTCTTCCGACAGGCCATTTCCATGACTAACGCGAGAACACCACTCCATGAGGCTGCCCCGTGCCTATCCAGCCATGCGGCCACTCGCGATTGGCGAAATCAAAGCCGGGTTTGCCATTGGCATCATGGAACGCCGTATCCACGGTCGCGACTCCCGTACTCTCATCGAGCTTCACCAAGAAGAGCCGCCCCGCCGAGCCCGTAACCACC
>CAYRAC010000424.1:0-4401 GCA_964422045.1 uncultured Steroidobacteraceae bacterium | reverse complement strand
CAACGCGCGGGTCCTCGAACTGCAGATGCGGCCGAATCTGGTGGTTTGCTGGGGCGGGCACTCGATCCGTCGAGTCGAATACGACTACACCAAGAAGGTCGGCTACGAACTCGGCTTGCGCGGCTTGGATGTGTGCACCGGCTGCGGTCCGGGCGCAATGAAAGGCCCGATGAAGGGCGCAACCATCGGTCACTCGAAACAGCGCATCGTCGACGGTCGCTACTTGGGCGTCACCGAACCCGGCATCATTGCAGCAGAGCCGCCCAACCCGATCGTCAGTCAATTGGTCATCATGCCGGACATCGAAAAGCGCCTGGAAGCCTTCGTCCGGCTGGGCCACGGCATCGTCATTTTCCCAGGCGGCGCGGGCACGGCCGAGGAGATCCTGTACCTGCTGGGCATTCTGCTCGACCCGGCGAATCGCGATTTGCCGTTTCCCGTGGTATTCACCGGCCCGGCCGACAGCGCCGAGTATTTCGAGCAAATTCACCGCTTCATCGGCGCGACCCTGGGATCGGCGGCGCAAACCCGCTACCAGATGATCATCGATGACCCGGCCGGCGTCGCGCGCGCCATGGTGCAGGGCATGAGCCAAGTCAGGGACTTTCGCCGACAGGCCAGCGATTCGTACGGCTTCAACTGGCTGCTGAAGATCCCGCTGGAGTTTCAACAGCCATTCGAGGTCTCACATGCCTCGATGCGGGCCTTACGGCTATCGCGCGACCAGCCGGCGCACGACCGCGCCGCGAACCTGAGACGCGCGTTTTCAGGTATCGTTGCGGGGAACATCAAGGAATACGGCATCAACGCGATCGAACGCCGCGGACCCTTCGAACTTGCGGGCGAGCCGTCCATCATGGAGCCGCTCGATCGCCTGCTGCGCTCTTTCGTTGCGCAGGGCCGCATGAAATTTACCGGCACCGAGTACACGCCTTGCTATCGGCTCGTGGCATGAGCGATTCGCAGCGCATCAGCTATCGATTCGATTTGCCGGATGGATCCCAGAAGTCAGTGGAATTCAATTTCCACGCCGCTGATTTTCGGCTTGCCAACGCGCCGCCGGCAGATCCGCCGTTCTGGACTGAATTGGAGTTCAACCGCTGCGCCAATTGCCCGCTGCATGCTGCCGAACATGCGCACTGTCCGGCTGCACTGCAAATGGCATCGGCAATCGAGCCGCTCGCGGCTCTGGTGTCCTTCGATACGGTCGGGGTGACGGTGACCCAGGCCGAGCGCGTGATATACGCCCAGACCTCGGCACAGCAAGCCATGAGTTCGGTGCTCGGACTGATCATGGCGACCGCAGGTTGCCCCTGGACCGACCGCTTTCGGCCGATGGCGCGCTTCCACCTGCCGTTCGCGAGCGAGGTGGAGACCGTGTACCGCAGCGTCTGCATGTTCTTGCTGGCACGCGAGCTGGCGGATGCGCGCGACAGCCACGGTTTCGCGACGTTGGAAATACTCTATGAGAATTTGCACGTCGTGAACCGCGACATGTCGCGCCGCTTGGGCGCGGCCACGCGAGCCGATCCGGCGCGCAATGCGATGGCGCTGCTCGATGCCTACACGACGTTATTGCCGGCGGCGCTCGAGTCCTCGCTCGAGGAGCTGAAGCCGCTTTTCGATGCCTGGTGAATATGAGGAGGTTTTACGCGATTTAACTTACCGCGACAGTCTCTGAGATGCGTATCCCAACGCTCGTCGCCGACCGGCGACAGTGCCCAGTCCGCTGTGACACAGTTCCTGCCATACAAGCAGCGCGACACTTACTGTCGTGTGCAAGGAAAGAGGCACAATCGATGAGCGACGTTAAACACAATCGATACAGCGGCGTGGATCGCCGGGCTCCGCGCAGCGACGCGGGCGCTGCCAAGCCCGGAGCTGCCGTATCGCGCGAGCTCTACAAGACCGGCGGCCGCCACGGAGCGATCACCAACAATCTGTATAATTGGCACAGCTACAAGAACTGGGCGGAAAAGGTCCGCGGTTCCTGGGAAGACAAGAAGTAACAGAACCAGGCTGCGTCGCGCTCAGGCGGTCTCGCGCCACGCGCCTTCCTTCGCTTTCAGCCAGGCCAGCAGCGGCTGCCAGTCCTCGATATCCTGTTCCACCACGTAACGCTTCATCTCGTACAGGCCCACACCTTGTTCGGCCGCGCGCACATAGTTCTGCGAGTCGCGCAGCGTCGCTATCACCGGGATCCGTAAAGTCTCCAGAAAGCGCATCAGCGACTGATAGATGAGGGTGTTGCGCTTGACGCGATTTGCCACCACGCCGATGCGATTTTCATCGCGCCGCACCTTGGCGATCAACAATAAATCGGCGATGCATTTCGAGCACGCATGAATGTCGATGTCCGAAGGCAGCACCGGCACGATGATGGCATTCGCGCTCTTGGTCATCTCCGGCAAGTCCTGCGGCGGCACCGCGGCCGGCGTATCGACGACGACGTGCGCAGCATCGGCGGGAATCCTCATCTGCCACGCCCGGGTCATTCGCGAGTTGCGATCGAATGCCGCGATGCCGTGGATGAATGCCTGTTCGGGCTTGCGCTTCTTCAGCCAACGGGTACTCGAGCCTTGGGCGTCGTTATCGGACAGCAGCGGACGATCACCCTGGCTCGCAAAATAACTGGCGAGGTTCGTGGCAATCGTCGTTTTGCCCGAACCACCCTTAGGATTCAGGACGAGAATTCGCTGCATGTGCTCCCAAGCCTACGCAGCGCCAGTCACCATGGCAAGGGTGTGAAGCTACGCACGGTAGCGGCATGGCCGCTCGCCTAGACTGCGCAGCACATGGAATGGATGCTGCAAGTAGTTGATGAACTCGATGACGCCATCAGTACCGCACGGCTGTATTGCCTGGGATTGATTGCCGAAGTGGGTTTGTTGGTGGCGGGCAGCCTGGGCCTCGCGGCCATTTCCGCCGCACTCGCAAGCGGCGCCGAGATGACGTTGCTCTCGAGCGCGGCGCTCATGCTCGGCGTAGCCTCGATTCTCAAGTTTCACGCACTGCGCTCCCCCGCCGATCGATAGCCGGCGGCCGCCGCTGCTCGAATTCGTTTAAGATGGCGCATGGCACTCAATGCAACTTTGCTAAAAATTGGCGTTGTGCTCCTCATCGGTGTGCTTGCGGCCTGCAGCCGCGAGCCCGCTGCGGCGCCCGCCAGCGGGGTGAGTTCGATGCAATCGGTGGAATTGAAGCCCGGCACCGGTGAGACGGTCAGCGGCGGGAAAATTGCCGTCGTGCAATACACGGGGTGGTTGTACGACGCCGCCGCGAAGGACAACAAGGGCAAACAATTCGATAGTTCGCGCAGCAGCGGGCAGCCGTTCCGCTTTCCGGTCGGCACCGGCCAGGTCATCAAGGGTTGGGATCAGGGAGTTCTTGGCATGAAGATCGGCGAGAGTCGCCGGCTCATCATCCCGCCGGATCTCGCCTACGGCGACAGTGGTGCTGGCGGCGTAATACCGCCGGGAGCCACCTTGGTATTCGATATCGATCTCGTCGCGATCGAATGAGCCTCGCGCGCGAGCGCCTCTTCATCGAAGGGCAGGCCGGCGCACTCGAGGCGATCCTCGAGGATCCCGCAACCACGGGAAGCTGCTACGCGGTAGTTTGTCATCCGCATCCCAAGTTTGGCGGCACCATGGACAACAAGGTGGTGACGACGGTCGCACGCGCGCTCCAAGAAAGCGGCATACCTACCGTGCGCTTCAATTTTCGCGGGGTGGGTGCGAGTGCGGGCAGTTTCGATCAAGGCATCGGCGAGACCGCCGACGCGGATGCGGTTGCCGCCTGGGCCGACGCGCGCTGGCCGGGCCGGTCGCTGGTCATTGCGGGATTCTCGTTCGGCGCGATGGTTGCCTTGCGCCTGGCGCAACTGCGGCTGCCGCGTCAGCTGATCACGATTGCGCCGGCGATTCGGCACCTGGACGCATCCGCTAGGGCCGTTCCCAACTGCCCGTGGCTGATCGTGCAGGGCGATGCCGACGATGTGGTGGATCCCGCCGGGGTCATCGACTGGGCGGATCGTTTGGATCCGAAACCGCGTCTTATCGTGCTGCCCGGCGCCGGCCACTTCTTCCATGGCCGGCTGCACGATGTGCGGCACGCCGTCATCGAAGCGATTCGGAACGGCTGATGGTTACAGCCGCTCCGAACGCAACGACACATCAGTTTACGAATTCCTTGAGTGTCTTGAGTGCGGCAATGCGCACTTTCTTGCTCGCGGGCTTCGCTTTGAACATCATTTTTTCGCCGTTGAAAGGATTGACCCCCTCACGCGCCTTCGTGGCCGGTTTCTTGACGACTTTCATCTTCAGAAGTCCAGGCAAGGTGAACAAGCCGTGACTGCGAAGACTCTTCTTGATCGAGGCGGAAAGCGAGTCAAACACGGCT
>CAYRAC010000423.1:0-4407 GCA_964422045.1 uncultured Steroidobacteraceae bacterium | reverse complement strand
GGACCGAGGCCCCCTGGATCGTCTGGATTGCGCCGCCCCATGAACCTTATGCGCCCGCTTTAGCGCAGCAAGGAATCGAACTGCGGCGTTTGCTGGTGGTGCGGCCAAACAGCGCCACGGAAGCGTTGTGGGCCGCTGAGCAGGCTTTAGCGTCGGGTGTCTGCGCCGCGGTATTGCTTTGGCTCAAAGGTACCGATGATCGTTGGCTGCGGCGCTTGAAGCTTGCTGCCGAGGCAGGAGGTGCCCTGGGTGTGTTGTTTCGCCCCGAGCGTCATCGCTTTGAGTTTTCCCCCGCCAGCCTGCGTTTGCTGATGACGCAAGGTGAGCGCGAGGCGCGTCTTAATCTACTCAAGGTGCAAGGCGGCCGACCCGGTCCGGTGGATCCAGGTAACCCGTTCGGTGATCCTTGAAATCAAGAGCGGCATCGCAGACAGCGGACCTATTTGCAAAGGACACACCGCCCGCGCCGCTGCGGGCGCCTGTCACACCCTGGAAGGCAGGCGCCGATCCGCCGACACCGCAGACAGCGGGCTGCACGCGCTCAAAGCAGCTGTGGTATGCCGCAATATTTCCGCAGTTGGCAGAGGAGCATGGCGAGGCGGGGATGCGGCGCCTCTGCCTGCATGCGCAGCGATTCACCTCGTTCGTCAGTATCGAGCCGCCCAATGCCCTGCTGCTGGAAATCAGGGGAAGTTTGCAACTGTTTGGTCCTGTTGTGCGTTTGCACGCCGCGATCGATGCCTGTTGGCGTCGGCTCCAGCTGCCGGTCCACAGCGCAACGGCGCCGACGACTTTGGCAGCGCTTTGGTTAGCGCGTGGAACCGCGCCGGGCGGCGCACCGCCGCACATCGAAGATCTCGGCATGTTGCCCGGGCAATTGGCGAGCCTGCCGATTGCGTGTACGGCCTGGGATGTCGCGCGACTGCAAACTTTGCGCGCCATGGGGGTGACGCGTATCGGTGAGTTGCTGCGCCTGCCGCGCGCCGGTCTCGCGCGCCGCTTGGGTGCTGCGACGCTACGGGATCTCGACATGGCACTGGCGCGGCAGTTTGCGCCGCGCAGAGCATTTGTGCCACGGGAACGTTTTCGGGCGCACTGTAATTTGGAAACGGAGATCGAGAATGTCGTTTATCTCGAAAAGGCGCTCGAGCCGCTGATCGCACGCTGTGCGCAGTTTTTGCGCCAGCGCCAAGCCGGCGTCCAGGCATTGCGGCTGAAGCTCAAGCATCGTGCGGCACCTGCGACTTGCGTACAGCTGGGACTGGCGAGCATCACGAGTGAGCGCTGCCGTTTGATGGATGTATTGACCCAGAAATTATTGACGCTCGAGTTGGCAGCACCGGTTCGAGGCGTGGAACTGATTTCCGGTTCTCTGCAGCCACTGCCCGCCAGCTCGCTCGATGTCTTTGCGGGATTGTCGCGCGCCGGCACAGGCGGCGGACGCGCCAGCGCGCCGCAATTGGTGGAGCGCTTGCGCGCACGTTTGGGCGAGCATGCGGTGTATGGGGTAATTTCAATCCCGGAACATCGGCCCGAAGCTGCGTGGCGGCGAGTCCACGAATTGTCGCTGACCGCCGCCGGACGCGGCGCCATGACCGATCCCAAAATCACCGCTCATGCGATGCCGCGCCCGGTTTGGTTGCTGGATGCACCGCAGCCGCTGGCTGACGGTTTGGTTCTGGAGGAGGGTCCGGAACGCATCGAGAGCGGTTGGTGGGACGGCAAAGGCGTGGCGCGCGATTACTACGTTGCCCGCGAAGCCTGCGCTGGCCACGCGTACGGCGCAAAGCTATGGGTTTTTCAGGAACGTCAATCCAAGCGTTGGTATCTACATGGGATGTTCGCTTAAACGGCGTCATCGCTTGAGACGTGTACGCCGAACTCCACGCTGTGAGCAATTTTTCTTTCTTGCGGGGCGCTTCGCAGCCCGAAGAATTAATCGCCCAGGCTAAACGTCTCGATTATCGCGGGTTGGCGCTCACCGACGAATGTTCACTCGCGGGTGTGGTGCGCGCTCACGTCGCCGCCAAGCAGCACGGTCTGCCGCTGATCATCGGCACGGAGTTCATCTGCGCCGATGCTCTGAAGTTCGTGGCGCTGGCCACCGATCGGGCAAGTTATGGCGCTCTCAGCCGCCTGATCAGCCGGGCACGGCGCGCAAATATCAAGGGCCGTTACACCCTGGCACGCACCGACCTCGAGAATGCCCTCGATGGATGCTTGCTCATCTGGCTGCCGTGCGCCGACCGAGCGTTGGCACAGCGCCAGGAGCACGACGGCCGGTGGTTGCGTGAACGCTTCCCGGGGCGTGTCTGGGTGGGCGTGGAATTATTGACTTCGGGGTGCGACACGCGCCGTCTCGAACAGCTGGAAACATTGGGCCAAACGCTGGGATTACCCCGCGTGGCCGCGGGCGATGTGCACATGCATCGGCGCGGCCGCCGCGCCCTGCAAGATGCCTTGACGGCGATCCGCCTGAACACGCCGCTGCAAGCCTTGGGGTTTGCCGTATTTCCGAACGGCGAGCGCTGTTTACGGCCCTTGCAGCGGCTGCGCGAGTTATATCCCGCGCCGCTGCTCGCGCAAACCCTGGAGATTGCCGAGCGCTGCACGTTCAATCTCGATGAATTGCGCTACGAGTATCCCGAGGAAATCGTCCCTGCCGGCACCACTCCCACCAGTCATTTGCGCGAACTGACGCTGCGCGGCTGTGCGCAGCGTTGGCCGGCGGGCGTGCCGGCGGCGGTGCGCGAAAACATCGAACATGAATTGCGCTTGATCGCCGAACTCAAGTTCGAGCCGTTCTTTCTGACCGTGCACGATGTCGTGCACTATGCGCGCTCCCAAGGAATACTCTGTCAAGGCCGCGGCTCCGCGGCCAACTCCACGGTCTGCTACTGCCTGCACATCACCGAGGTGGACCCCTCGCGCATGGCCATGCTGTTCGAACGCTTCATCTCCAAAGAGCGCAACGAACCGCCGGATATCGACGTGGATTTCGAGCACGAGCGGCGCGAAGAGGTGATTCAGTACATCTATGAAAAATACGGCCGCGAGCGTGCGGCGCTGGCGGCCACGGTGATTTGCTACCGGCCGCGCAGCGCACTGCGCGACGTCGGCAAGGCGCTCGGCTTGGATCTTGCGCAGGTCGACAGGCTCGCGCGCGGCATGCAATGGTGGGATGGACAGCGCATCGATCCGGATCGCATCCGCGCCTCGGGATTTGCTCCGGACGACCCGCTGATCGCGCGCCTCATTGCGCTCGCGGCGGAGATCTTGGGGTTTCCTCGGCATCTTTCGCAGCATGTCGGCGGCTTCGTCATCGCACGCGGACGCTTGGATGAACTGGTCCCCATCGAGAACGCGGCCATGCCCGATCGCACGGTGATCGAGTGGGACAAAGACGATCTCGATGCGCTCGGGCTTTTGAAAGTCGATGTGCTGGGGCTCGGCATGTTGAGCGCGCTGCGCCGTGCATTTCATCTCGTCAACGAATTCCGCGGCGCAACCCCCGGCCAGGGCGAACTCGATCTGGCGACGGTGCCGACCGAGGATAAAGCCGTGTACGAGATGATCTGCCGCGCCGACACCACGGGTGTGTTTCAAATCGAATCGCGGGCGCAGATGTCCATGTTGCCGCGCCTGCGGCCGCAGAATTACTACGATCTGGTGATCGAAGTGGCGATCGTGCGACCCGGCCCGATCCAAGGCGAAATGGTGCACCCGTACTTGCGCCGGCGCAGCGGCGAGGAGGCGGTGACCTATCCCAGCAAGGCGGTCGAGGCAGTGCTCAAGCGCACGTTGGGAGTGCCGATTTTTCAGGAGCAGGTCATGCAGCTCGCGATCGTCGCGGCCGGCTTTTCGCCGGGCGAAGCAGACCGGCTGCGCCGCGCGATGGCAGCCTGGAAGCGCAAGGGCGGACTGGAGCCGTTCCAACGGCAATTGATCGACGGCATGCGCGAGCGCGGCTATGAGGAGAGCTTCGCTCGGCAGATATTCAATCAGATTCTCGGTTTTGGCGAATATGGATTTCCGGAATGCGTCGTCGGCGAGACGCGCGTAGTGGATGCCGATACCGGAAAATGGCTGACCATCGATGAAATCATCAATGGGGCGCGCTTCGATCACACGCTCGCGTGCGATGAGGATCTGCGTTTGAGGAAGCGCAAAGTGCTGCGCGTTATACGCAGCGGCGCGAAGCCGGTATGGCGCCTGCGAACGGCGCTCGGCCACGAGATTATCGCGACGGCTGAACACCCATTCATGACCATGGCTGGGTGGATTCAGCTGGGAAATCTCAAAATTGGCGGCCTTGTGGCAACTGCGCGCTGCGCACCGGTACAGGGGCGGCGATCACGGTCCGATGTCTATTGGGACAGAATCGTGGAGATCGAGGCAGTCGGGATT
>CAYRAC010000422.1:0-4412 GCA_964422045.1 uncultured Steroidobacteraceae bacterium | reverse complement strand
GCAATACGATTGCATGTTTTCTTCTGGTATGCGCCGCGCAAGTGCTCATGTCCAAGCCGGACCCGCACGCCGGTGCCGCAACCACTGCCGCTGTCATCTTGAAAACGCTCGCGGGCGGAATCGCCTTCCTCGCGATGCTCGGTTACGTGGTCGGGCTGAAGAGCGCCTACGGGTGGACTGACTCGGTCGGAATGTCAATACGCTCGTGCGCTGGGTTTTTTCTCATCTTCATCGCAAGAATCGCTGCATTGTGGCAGCGCGATATCGTGCACAAGCCCAGCCTGCCGAGCTGGTTCCTGCCCTTTCTGACAATCTCCGTGGTCACCATTTCCCTAGGTCTGACCTGGATATTTTCCAGCCCGGTTGCCCGACCATTCATGTCCGATCCTCTTTATGCGGCGTTCGCCGACCGAGTCTCCGTCGCCCTGGCGATGAGCATAGGCACGCTCATATTTCTCGGAACAATCAGCGTACTGGTTGCACGGCACAAAGCCATGACGGCGCAGGTGAGCGAGAGGAAGCTTTCCTCTGTACTGGAACACATGTCCGAAGGCGTGATGCTCATAGATGCCAAGGGTAACGCGATCTACCAGAATCCCTCCTCTTTGCGCATTCATGGGCTCGAACCAGGCGGGACAGGGTTCATCGCAAACCAAGACTTGCCGACCAGCTGGAAAGGCTGGGATGAGCAGGGGCGTCCGCTCGAGCTCGAGGAGTGGCCGCTGTCTCGAGTTACCCGCGGGGAACTCGTTCAAAACCAAGTGCTACGGGCGCGCCGCTGCGCGACAAACCACGAGTTCTTCGCCAGCTACAACGGCTCTGCGATCTACGACGACAACGGAAAGATCGCTCTCAGTTTTATTACCATACGGGACATCACTGTACGCAGGCAGGCCGAGAGGGAGGTGCGAGAAAGCGAAGAGCGCTTTCGAACGTTGGCCAACGCCATCCCGCAACTGGCGTGGATGGCCCGTGCCGATGGATTCATCCTCTGGTACAACCAGCGCTGGTACGATTATACGGGCACGACGCCGGCGCAAATGCAAGGCTGGGGATGGCAGAGCGTGCATGATCCGGCCATGCTCCCAAGCGTGCTGAGCAGGTGGCGCAACGCGATTGCGCTCGTGCAGCCGTTCGAGATGGAGTTTCCGTTGCGCGCGGCCGATGGAACGTTCCGCAACTTTCTCACCCGTGTACAGCCGATGACCGATTCGGACGGTCGTTTGCTGCAGTGGTTTGGCACGAACACCGATGTCGATCAGTTGAAGCGGATCGAACAGTCGCTGCGGGTGACGCAGGCGCGGCTGGAGTCGACGCTCGAAGCCAGCTCGGTCGGGACCTGGACCTGGCATCTTGCCAGCGACCGCTTGATCGCCGACGAATTCACAGCCCGTATGTTCTCGGTTGCAGCGCCCGCTGCGGCGCAAGGGTTGCCGGTAGCGGACTATCTGCAGGTCGTTCATGAGGAAGATCGCGCGGAGGTCGCCGGCGCCCTGGGACGCGCGATCGAGCTCTGAAGCGCTTACGATATCGAATATCGAGTCCGGCGACCCGACGAATCATTCCGGTGGCTGCAAGCGAGGGGGCGGGTCGAGTCCGACGGCGCGGGCCACGCCTCGTATTTTCATGGAGCGGTGATTGACATTACCGATCGGAAAGTCTCGGAGCTGTCGCTGCGCGACAAGAATCAGCAGTTGGAGCGGTCCAATCGCGATCTCGAAGATTTTGCTTACATCGCTTCCCATGATTTGAAAACCCCCTTGAGCGGAATCAAGAGTGCCGCTCTATGGCTCGAGGAAGACTTGCAGGATCTGTCGGATGAGTCGCGAAAATTACTCGGACTCATGCGCGGTCGGGTCAACCGCATGGAAACGTTGCTCGATGATTTGCTCGCCTATTCACGCGTCGGCCGCGCCGATGCGGCGGTCGGCGAGACCAAGTTGCAGGACATCTTTGCACGTATCATCGAGGTCTTGCATCCGCCGGCGCACATCCAAGTTCGGGTTGAAGGTGTATTCCCGGTGATTGTTACGGCGAGTGCGCAGCTCGAACAGGTGTTAAGAAACCTCATTGACAATGCCATCAAGCACCACGACAAACAAACCGGCGAGGTGGTCATCTCCGCAGAGCGCGCAGGAGACTTCGTGGAATTCGTCGTGCACGATGACGGCCCTGGGATACTGCCGCAATTCCACGAGAAGATCTTTCAATTGTTCCAGACCCTGAAGCGGCGCGACGATGTGGAAGGCACGGGGATGGGACTCGCCATCGTCAAGAAATTGGTCGAGCGACAGAACTGCCGCATTACGGTGCAGTCTGACGGAGACGGCACGGGGACTCAGTTCCATTTTAAGTGGCCGATATTACCCGCTACGATCTGCGCCAGGGAAGCAATCCATGCTTGAGCCGAGAAGTGCCCATCTGTTGCACGTTGAGGACGACGAGCTCTGCCTCATCGGTTTAGTACGCGCGTTCAAAAAGGCCAAGATCGCGAACCCTATCAGCTTCGCGCACGACGGCATCGACGCACTCGACATGCTGCGGGGAACAGGCGGTCGCGAGCGCTTTGCGCGTCCCTACTTGATACTCCTCGACCTCAACATGCCACGCATGGGTGGGATTGAATTTCTCAAAGTGCTGAGAAAGGACGAGGACCTGAAGAAAAGCATCGTGTTCATCATGACCACTTCCGGGGCCGACGAAGACAAGGTCAAGGCCTACAACCTCGGAGTAGCGGGCTACATTCTCAAATCCAACCCGGCGAACGCATTTCTGGAAGCAACGGCGCTGCTTGATACTTATTGGCGCGTGGTCGAATTTCCCGCGGGGTAACTGGCGTGTGAGTCCGCTAGGTACCCGGTTTGCCGATGTAACTTATCCGCCAGATGGACTTCGATCCGTCATCCGTCACCAGCAGCGAGCCATCAGGAGCGACCGTGACGCCAACCGGTCTTCCCCAAACATGCCCGTTATCCACGACGAATCCGGTCATGAAGTCCTCGTACGCGCCGGTCGCGCGTCCGGACTTGTCGAGCGGCACGCGAATCAGCTCGTAGCCGACGCGAACGGAACGATTCCAGGAGCCGTGCTCGGCGGCGAAAATGTCGCCCGCATATTCGGCCGGGAATTGTTTGCCGTCATAAAACGTCAGTTGCAGCGATGCGTTGTGCGGATGCAAGAGGACATCGGGTGTAATGACCTTATCCTTGAGCTCGGGGTGTCTTCCCGCGTGGCGCGGATCTTGGTGTCCGCCCATATACCACCAGGGCCAGCCGTAGAAGCCGCCGTCCTGCACATGGGTGATGTAGTCGGGGACGAGATCGTCACCCAGGCCGTCGCGTTCATTGACCGAGCACCACAACGCGCCCGTCATTGGTTGGGTCGCGAGGCCAACACAATTGCGAATGCCAGAGGCGTACACGCGCATCGCTGAACCGTCAGGGTTGAATTCCAGGATGTCGGCGCGATCCTTCTCCTCGGGGGTGGTATCCGGATCGTTGATGTTCGAGCCGGAGCCGACCGACACGAACATTTTCCTGCCATCGGGCGTGAATTGAATGTCCCGGGTCCAATGCCCGTCGCCGCTCGGCAGGTTTGCGATGTGCTCAGCCGCACCGCGGGCTTGCAAATCGCCGTTCTTGTAGGGGAAGCGCACGACGGAATCGGTGTTGCCGACATACACCCATTGCGGCGTGGGGCCGGGCGGATAGAAAGAGATTCCGAATGGTCGCTTCAAGCCCGTGGCGAACGTGGCTGTTCGATTCGGCTTACCCTGCGGCGTGATTCCGCGGAACACCCGCACTTCACCCAAATTGCTTTCCGCGACGAAAAAGTCGCCATTCGGTGCCGTGCGGATCAGCCGCGGCTCATCGAGGCCGGCTGCGTACAGTTGAACCTTGAAGCCGGCGGGAACCTGCGGCCAGGCGTTTTTCGGGCGCGCTGCCAGCTGCGGGGCGTTACCAGCCGAAGTCGTTGCGAGCGGAGCGGGCAAATCCTCGAGCGTGATCTTGCGAATCGTGCCGGGCTTCTCGAAACGGTAATCGGTAAACGGAGCCTGCGGCGGGGGCGCGTTGGCAGCGACGGCAAGCGCTTGCTCCGAGGAAAGCGCAACCCGCGGAGAGCCCGGCTTGGAGGCGCCAAGGACACGAAGGTGGTTGACGATCTCCCAGCGCTCCTGTTCGGGCAGGGATTGCCAGGAGGGCATGCCGTTGTTGACGTCGCCTTGGGTGATGTACCAAAAGAGCTCACCGTCACTGGCACCTTGCGCCGCCTCTGCAGCCAAAGAGGGGACGTTTCCCGAGCCCTCTCCCATTGGACCATGGCAGGCGGCGCAATTGCGTTCAAACGCCGTCTTGCCGGCCGCTACGTTTTGACCCTGGTAGGCATTTTTCTCGGTCTTGGCCGAAGCCGGA
>CAYRAC010000421.1:0-4416 GCA_964422045.1 uncultured Steroidobacteraceae bacterium | reverse complement strand
CCGGTGAGCGCGGCGCTCGATCTTGCCATGGTGCTGAACGGCGCGGACGGTCAAACGCGCGACGAGATGCGCAGCGCGCTGTCGCTTGACGGATCGGAACTCGATGCCATCAACGCCGCCAATGCAGCGCTCATCAAGACCATCCGCACGCCGGCGAAGAGCGTCACTCTCGCCGTGGCGGATTCGCTGTGGGTCGACAATCGGCGCGCGACCCTCAAGCCCGAGTACTTGAAGCAAACGCAAGCCTCGTACGACGCCGAGATGACGGATCTTGATTTTTCAAGTCCCGGCGCGGCGGCGCGCATCAATGACTGGGCGTCCGAGCACACGCACGGCAAGATCACGCAAGTCATCGACCGAATCGATCGCGCCGATCTCGCGCTGTTGCTGAACGCCGTATACTTCAAAGGCGAGTGGACCTTCAAATTCGATGCCGCGCAGACGAAACTGCGCGACTTCAACTTGGCTGGCGGATCGGTCAAACAGCTGATGCGCATGGCACAGTCCGGACGCTTCGAATACTTCGAGACGCCGGCGATGCAGGCGATCCGCCTGCCGTTCGGTGCGGGAGATTTGGTCATGGAGGTGTTGCTGCCCTCGAGTACGTCGAGTTTGGCGGCATTGGAAGCGCAGTTGACACCGCAGAACTGGCAGGCATGGAAAGCGCGCTTCGTGCGCCGTCCGGGAAACATCGAACTGCCGCGCTTCGAGCTCAAGTCCAAGTATCGCCTGAACGCAGCGCTGCAGGCGTTGGGTATGAATCGCGCGTTTCACGCCGGCGGCGCGGACGCCGCGCAGCTGACGTCGATGTTCTCGCCCGTGCCGGGCGCCGCGCACGACCGCAACTTCTTCATCTCGGCCGTGCTGCAGTCGGTGTACTGGAAAGTGGACGAGGAGGGCTCCGAAGCGGCGGCCGTTACGACGACCACCATGCGAGCCACGCTTGCCGCGCGGCCGGCCGAGCCATTCCGGATGATCGTCGATCGGCCGTTCTTCTGTGCCATCGAAGATGGGCGCAGCGGCACGCTGTTGTTCGTGGGCGCGATCTACGAGCCTTGAGCCGAACCGCGTTCGCGAGACCCACGCGTAATACGCTACCATGCGCGAAAATACCTGCGGAGTGACCCGATGAAGCGATTGACCTCGATTCTCTTGATTGCAACGGCGCTCGGCGCGGCGCGATTGGCCGCCGCCGCAGGTCCCGTTCCCGTTGAACCCGCGGCAACGCCGTTCCAGATAGGCGCCTTGCAGGCTTTCGCCCTAGCCGATGCGAAGTTCGTCGGCGCGAACGACGGCTCGGTATTCGGCGCCGCTGTGGGTCCCGCCGAGGTGGGCAAGGTGTTGCAAGCGGCCGGTGCACCTGCCGATAGCATCAGCTTGAGCGTCACCGCGTTGTTGGTGAAAGACGGCAAGCATGTCGTTCTGCTCGATACGGGGCTTGGGCCGAAGGTCAAGGGTGTTCTGCTGCAAAGCCTTGGGAAGGCGGGACTCGCCCCCGGTGATGTAACCGATGTGCTCATCACACACAGCCATGGCGATCATATCGGCGGCCTGGTCGCGGCCGACGGCCAGCCGGCCTTCCCGCATGCGACCGTGCACATGTCCGCCGCCGAGTGGGCCTTCATGCAGAGCCGCCAAGACGCGGCCGACGTTGTCAAAGCGGTGACCGGCCACGTCAAGACGTTCGAGCCGGGCGCCATCGTTGTTCCCGGCATTACTGCCGTCGCCATCCAGGGTCACACCCCCGGCCATATGGGCTATGAGATCGTGTCAGGAAAAGATCGGCTGTTGGACATTGGCGATTCCGCGCACAGCTCCATCTTGTCGCTGGCGAGGCCGGACTGGGAGATGCAGTTCGATACGGACAAGGTCCTCGCCAGGCAAAGCCGGGAAAAACTCTTGCGCGATTTGGCGAAAAGCCATGAACAGGTCTTTTCGCCGCATTTCCCCTATCCCGGCGTCGGCCAGGTCGTGGCCGAGGGCGATCACTTCGCCTGGAAAGCAACGCTGCCCGTCGCCGCACCGTAGGCGCGGGGCGAAAACGGTTGGACATAATCCGGCCACTGTCGGTTTAACCCCATTTCCGGATCCGTATCGATTCAACCGGTAGTTCAAATCACCGGGAGTCGATATGAAGACCGCTTGTCTGGGCCTTGTTCTCGCATTGGCCGCGCTCGATGCAAACGCCTTGGGCCGCTTGGCCGAGGTTCAAATCTTGGACCGCGACACGGGAACCGTGCTGCCGACCTATCGCTATCATGGCGAATACTGGGTTGCCGGCACGCCGGGCAATCGCTACTCGATTTCGATTCGCAATAATCGCGGCGACCGCTTGCTCGCCGTGACCACTGTCGATGGAGTCAATGTCATCACCGGCGAGACCGGCGCCTTCGGCCAAAGCGGCTATGTTTATGGGGGCGGTGAGACTTACTCGATTACCGGCTGGCGCAAGAGCGACCAGGAAGTCGCGGCCTTCGAATTTACGGCGCTGCCGAACTCCTACGCCGCGCGCACCGGGCGGCCGGCCAACGTCGGTGTGGTCGGCGTCGCCTTGTTTCTCGAACGGCCCGCGCCGCCGCCGCCGGTCACTCAGTATTCGCCGCCGATCGGGTCCTTGACGGAAGAGTCACGCTCCTCGCGTTTCGCCGCGAGCGCTGGCGCCGCGCGCGGCGCCCCTGCGGCGCCTGCCCGTCAAGCCGACGCGCCGACTGCACCGGCAAATGAAGCTTCGGCGGCGCAGGCAGTGCCGGCGCCCGCACCCCTGGCGAAGCTTGGCACCGGACACGGTGCGCGCGAAGCGTCGGTGGTCTTCTCGACCCAGTTCGACCGGCTGACCAACACGCCGAACGAAATCATTCGGATTCGCTACGACAGCTGGGAGAACCTCGTCGCGCAGGGGGTGGTGCAGCCGCGCAGGCCGCAACCCGGCGAACCGAACGCATTCCCGGATTCCGCGGTTTCGCAATATGTGCCGGATCCGCCGAGCAATGTGCCGATGAGACGCTGATAATGGCGTGAATGGAGCCAAGCGCGGATAGCGATGAAGATCTCATGTTGCGCTTCGGACGCGGCGACGCCGCCGCGTTCGAGGCGCTGTATCGGCGCCACGAGTCGCGCGTTTTTCGATATCTGTTGCGCAACGTGCGCGATCACGCGGTTGCCAATGATTTGATGCAGGAAGTCTGGTTCGCCGTCGCCCGCAGTGGGCAGCGTTATCAGCCGAGCGCCAAGTTCACGACATGGCTCTTTACGCTCGCGCATCACCGCATGGTCGATTGGATTCGCGGCGCACGCCCGTCGCAAAGCTTGGACGCGGACGGCGAGGGCGCGGCCTTGAGCGAGACACTCGCTGCCGATCCGCGCGAGGAGCCGCTGGCTGCGGTCGCCTCCGAAGACGAGGCAGCCGTGCTGCTGAAGGCCGTGAGCTTGTTGCCCGCAGAGCAGAAGTCGGCATTTTTGCTGCAAGCCGAGGGCGGCCTGAGTCTCGAGGAGATTGCCGCAGCCACGGGCGCGAGCTTCGAGACGGTCAAGAGTCGATTGCGCTACGCGCGAGCCAAGCTCCGCCAATTACTGTGGGAGTACGCATGACGCGCCCTGAGTCCGATTCAAACGACGCGCGGTTGCTGGAACGCTACCGCAAAGCGAGCGATGCCGACCCGGTTGCGCCCACGGAAGCTGTGCGCGCCGCCATTCTTGCCGAAGCACGTCGCGTCGCCGAACAGGCGGCAGCGGCACCGCCACCCGTGTTTGACACCTCGCAGCCCGCGGCCAATCAGCCGCGTTGGCGAATGGCCGCCTTCGGGACCTTGGGTGCGGCGCTGTTGGGCGCGCTAATCGTGGCGCCGCGGTTGTGGGAACGTGGGCCGGCGCCACAATCGACGGCGGCCAATCAGGCGGCCCCGGCGACGAGTGCCCCGGCGGCCAACGCCCCGCTGGCCGATGCCCCAGTCAATGTCCCGGCACCCGATGCCTTGGCGCCCAATGGCCCGGCGCACATTGCTACGGCGCGCAATGCCGCAGCGCCAAAAGCGGCGCCAAACGCGGCGCCGGCCGCGGCCGAGCCTGCCTCGCCACCTCCGGTAGCAAGCCTGCAGGCACCGAGCGAGTCGCAATTGGCCGAGGCGGATTCCGGGAGTTCGGCGCAACGCGCGGGTTCGGCAGCCGCGACACCAGATCGAACGGCAGCATTGATAGCGCAGCGCCAGGCAGCTCAGGAATCCTTAGCCGCCCCGCACTACACGCCGGATCCTAGGATCGCGGATGCGCTTTCAGGCAGGCTCAGTTCCTTTGCCGTGCGCTCCGCGGCGCCGGCGAGTGCCGGAGCACGCGCGAAAGCCGGCGCTTCCGCGGCCTCGCTAGGGGCGGCGGCCGCATCCGGAGACTCGTCCGCCGTCGAGAGACTGCTCGATCAGGGCG
>CAYRAC010000420.1:0-4426 GCA_964422045.1 uncultured Steroidobacteraceae bacterium | reverse complement strand
GTTCAAGGCCTACGGTTTCACGCCGCAGCATGTGATCGAGGCGATCGAGAAAGTTCTAGCTAAGTAAGATCAAACGAGGATTAAAAGACGATGGCAATCAAGGTGGCTATCAATGGTTATGGGCGCATCGGCCGCAATATTCTGCGGGCGCTGTACGAGGGCAAGCACGCGGGCGAAATCAAGATCGTCGCGATCAATGATTTGGGCGATGCCAACACCAACGTGCATTTGACGCGCTTCGATACCGTGCACGGCCGCTTCCGCGGCGACGTACATGTCGACGGTGACTCGATGGTGGTAAACGGCGACCGCATCCGCGTGGTCGCGCAGCGCGACCCCTCGAAGCTGCCGTGGGGCGAACTCGGCGCGGATTTCGTGTTGGAATGCACCGGCTTGTTCACCAGCAAGGCCAAGGCGTCGGCGCACATTGCGGCGGGCGCCAAAAAGGTGATCATTTCTGCCCCGGGCGGCGATGATGTCGACGCGACCATCGTATATGGCGTCAATGACGGCGTACTGAAGGCAAGCCATAGCGTCATTTCCAACGCCTCGTGCACCACCAATTGCCTGGCGCCGCTGGTGAAGGTGCTGCACGAGAAAGTGGGGGTTCTGTCGGGAGTGATGAACACCATCCACTCCTATACCAACGACCAAGTGCTGACCGATGTGTACCACTCGGATTTGCGGCGTGCGCGCTCGGCGACCATGTCGATGATTCCGACCAAGACCGGCGCCGCCGCCGCGGTTGGCCTGGTGCTGCCGGAACTCAAAGGCAAGATCGACGGCTTCGCGATCCGGGTGCCGACCATCAACGTATCGCTGGTCGATTTGAGCTTCGTCGCGGCCCGCAAGACTTCGATCGAGGAAATTCACGGCGCGGTCAAGGCGGCCGCCGCCGGCGCTCTGAAAGGGATTCTGGCTTACAACGACGCGCCGCTGGTGTCCACCGATTTCAATCACGATCCGGCATCCTCGACCTACGATGCCACGCTCACCAAAGTCATCGAAGGCAACCTGGTTAAGGTGTGTTCCTGGTACGACAATGAGTGGGGGTTCTCGAACCGCATGCTCGACACCACCGTGGCCTGGTCGAAAGCCACTTAGAAGGCGCTCTTGAAGTTAATCAAAATGGCGAGCCTGGATCTGCGTGACAAGCGCGTGTTGATCCGTGAAGATCTGAACGTGCCGATCAAAGATGGCGCGGTGAGCAGCGATGCACGGATTCGCGCGGCGCTGCCGACCATTCAGGCGGCACTGACGGCGCGAGCCCGGGTGCTCGTGATGTCGCATCTCGGCAGGCCCGAGGAGGGCAAGTATGCGGCGGAGTTTTCGCTCGCGCCGGTTGCCAAACGATTGGCGGAGCTTCTCGGCGTGCCGGTGAAGCTGCAGCAGAACTGGCTCGACGGGGTGGACGTTCACCCCGGCGAAGTCGTATTGCTCGAGAATGTGCGCTTCAATACGGGCGAAAAAAAGGACAGCGAGGAGCTTGCGCGCAAGATGGCCGCGCTCTGCGACGTGTATGTGATGGATGCTTTCGGTACGGCGCACCGCGCCGAGGCGAGTACTCATGGGGTGGCCCGCTACGCGCCGGTGGCCTGCGCCGGCCCGCTGTTGGTCAGTGAACTGTCCGCGCTCGAGACCGCGCTCGAGAAGCCCGCGCGTCCGCTGCTCGCCATCGTCGCAGGTTCCAAGGTATCGACCAAACTTACGGTGCTCGAATCCTTGCTCGGCAAGGTGGATCAACTGATCGTCGGCGGCGGCATCACCAATACTTTTCTCGCGGCCTTGGGCTTCAACGTCGGCAAGTCGCTGTACGAGCCCGCGATGCTCGATATTTGCAAACGCCTGCTGGAGCAGTCGAGTAAACGCGGCATCGTCATTCCGATGCCCACCGATGTCGTGGTCGCCAAGGAGTTCTCTGCCAAAGCGGAAGCCGACGTCAAGCCGGTCGGCGCCGTGTCGCCGGAGGAAATGATCCTGGATATCGGACCCGATTCAGCCGAAGCCATGAGCGAGTTGGTCGCCTCGGCGGGCACGATTCTGTGGAACGGTCCGGTGGGCGTGTTCGAGTTCGAGCAATTCGGCGAAGGTACCCGCACGCTTGCGACGGCGATAGCGCGCAGCAAGGCGTTTTCGCTGGCCGGCGGCGGCGACACGCTTGCGGCCATCGAGAAATACGGCATCGAGGACAGCATTTCCTATATATCGACGGGCGGCGGCGCCTTCTTGGAATTCGTCGAGGGCAAAAAACTGCCGGCGGTGGAGATACTCGAGCAGCGCGCCGCATGAGTGCTTTGCGCCGTACCAAGATCGTCGCCACCTTGGGTCCCGCCACGGATGATCCGGCTGTGCTCGCCGATATCGTGCGCGCCGGTGTGGATGTGGTACGGCTCAATTTCTCGCACGGCGCAGTGGCTGATCACGCGCGCCGGGTCGAACTGGTGCGCGAGGCCGCACGCAAGGCGGGGCGCTATGTGGGCGTGCTCGGCGACCTGCAGGGACCCAAAATCCGCATCGATCGCTTTACCACGGGCAAGGTGCAGCTGGCCGACGGTGCAGAATTCACGCTGGACGCGGCGCTCGCCGTCGATGCCGGCACCGAACACAGCGTCGGGATCGCCTACAAGAAATTACCGACGGACGTCTTCCCGGACGACGTGCTGCTGCTCAATGACGGACAGATCAGTTTGCAGGTCCTGAGCATCGACGGACCGCGCATCAAGACGCGCGTATTGGTGGGCGGCGAGCTCGGCAACAGCAAGGGCATCAACCGGCAGGGCGGCGGCCTGTCCGCAGGCGCACTCACGGACAAGGATCGAGCCGACATCCGCACGGCGGCGTCGCTCAAGGTGGATTACCTCGGAGTCTCCTTTCCGCGCGACGCTTCGGATATGGACGAAGCGCGCAAGCTGCTGCGCGATGCCGGCGGCCATGGGTTGCTGGTGGCGAAAATCGAGCGCGCCGAGGCCATCAAGAACCTGGCGGAGGTGGTGCGGGCGAGCGACGGGGCGATGGTCGCGCGTGGCGACCTCGGCGTCGAAATGGGTTATGCGGAACTCGCAGGCCTGCAGAAGCAAATCATCCAGGAAGCGCGCCATCAGAACCGCGTCGTCATCATGGCGACGCAGATGATGGAATCGATGATCACCAACACGATTCCGACGCGTGCCGAAGTTTCGGACGTCGCCAATGCCGTCATGGACGGCACGGATGCGGTGATGCTGTCGGCCGAAACCGCCTCCGGCAAGCATCCGGCGAAGGTGGTCGAGGCCATGTCGCAAATCATCGTCGGCGCCGAAAAGTATCAAGTCGCCCACGTGCGCATCAGGCAGCGCAGCAGCGGTTATTTCGGGCACACCGACGAGGCCATTGCGGCGGCGGTCATGTACACCGCGAATCACTTGCATGTGAAAGCCATCGTCGCCTTGACCGAGTCGGGTTCGACCTCGCTGTGGATGTCGCGGGTGCGCTCGGACATTCCGATCTACGCCTTCACCCGGCACGAAGCGACGCGTTGCCGGGTGACGCTGTATCGCGGGGTCTACCCGGTCGCCTATGACATTCCGGAGAAGGGCGAAGCGGTGTATTTCTCGATATTCCGCCTGCTGCTGGATCTCAATTTGGTGGCGGAAGGCGATTCGATCATCCTCACCAAGGGCGAATTGAGCGGCGTCTCGGGCGGCACCAATTCCATGCAGATACTGCAAGTTACGCGCAAGTAAATGCCGCAGGAATTTCGCGGTACCGATCGTTACATTGCCACCGAGGAATTGATGGCCGCCGTGAACGCCGCCATGGTGTTGTCGCGTCCGCTGCTGATCAAGGGCGAACCCGGCACCGGCAAGACGCTGCTCGCCAACGAGATCGCGCGATCCTTGAACAAGCCGTTCTTCGAATGGCACATCAAGTCGACCACCAAGGCTCAGCAGGGGCTATACGAATACGACGCCGTGTCGCGCCTGCGCGACTCGCAGCTCGGCGATCCGCGCGTCAAGGACATTCACAACTACATCGTGAAAGGCGACTTGTGGGAGGCATTCGATTGCGAGGTGCAGCCGGTGCTGCTCATCGACGAGATAGACAAGGCGGATATCGAGTTCCCGAACGACCTGCTGCGCGAACTCGACCGCATGGAATTCTACGTGTACGAGACTCACGAAACCGTGCGCGCCAAACACCGTCCGGTGATGGTGATCACCAGCAACAACGAGAAGGAACTGCCCGACGCATTCCTCAGACGCTGTTTCTTTCACTACATCCGCTTCCCCGATGCCGCCACCATGACGCAGATCGTCGAGGTGCATTTTCCGCAGTTGAAACGCGAGCTGCTGCACGAGGCGCTGACGACATTCTTCAAGATTCGCGAAACTCCGGGATTGAAGAAGAAACCGACTACTTCCGAGCTGCTCGATTGGATCAAGCTGCT
>CAYRAC010000419.1:1369-4436 GCA_964422045.1 uncultured Steroidobacteraceae bacterium | reverse complement strand
ATGACGCTGCCGATCGGCGGCGCCGACATGCCGGTGGTGATCTCGCTGTACAACGCGCTCACCGGTCTTGCGGTCGGTTTCGAGGGCTTCGTTCTCGACAATGCCGCCATGATCATCGCCGGCACCGTCGTCGGCGCCGCCGGCACCTTGCTCACCCAGCTCATGGCGAAGGCCATGAACCGTTCGCTCGGCAATGTGCTGTTCTCGAACTTTGGCGAAACCTCCGCCGCCGGCGGCGGCGGCGTTACCGGCACGCAGAAGGCGATTGAAGCCTCGGATGCCGGCGTCATGATGGCTTACTCGCACAAGATCATTATCGTGCCGGGCTATGGCTTGGCGGTCGCGCAAGCTCAGCACAAGGTGTGGGAACTCACGCAGTTGCTGATCGATCATGGGGTCCAGGTTCGTTTCGCCATTCATCCGGTCGCCGGCCGCATGCCGGGACACATGAACGTGTTGCTCGCCGAAGCGGGCGTGCCCTACGATTTGATCTCCGACTTGGACGAGATCAACGCCGAATTCGAAACCGCCGACGTGGCGTTGATCATCGGTGCCAACGACGTCGTCAATCCGGACGCGCGCGCCAACAAGGCGAGCCCGATCTACGGCATGCCGATCCTGAACGCGGACAAGGCGAAAAACGTCATCGTCATCAAGCGCGGGCAAGGTCAGGGATTTTCTGGCATCGACAACGCGCTGTTCGGTCTCGACCAAACGCGGATGCTGTACGGCGACGCGCAAGCCGCCGTCAGTCAGCTCATCCAAGCGGTCAAGGCGGCCGGCTGAGCTGGAGGCGCCCGGCTGCCAGAACCAACGGGCAAACCCCGGCGCATTCGGCGATGCTACGCAACGGAGGCCTGCGTTGCCATGAGATTCATCGTCGCCCTCGCAATGCTCGGTTTGACCGCGGTGGGCACGGCTGCTCCGTCGGACCAAGCACGCTGGCGGCAGCACGCGAACAATGTGCGCATCGTTCGCGACAACTGGGGCATCGCGCACATCTATGGCAAGTCCGATGCCGATACGGTATTTGGAACCATCTACGCGCAGGCCGAGGACGACTTTGGCCGCATCGAGCGCAATTACCTCGTGAGCCTCGGCATGTTGGCGCAGGCCGAAGGCGAGAGCGCCATCTACAGCGATTTGCGCCAGCGGCTGTTCATCGATCCGCAGCAACTGCAGCAGGCATATCGCGGCAGCCCTCGTTGGCTGCAGGCGCTGATGAGCGCTTGGTCCGACGGCCTCAACTACTTTCTGGCGAAGCATCCGGCGATAAAACCCAAAGTACTGCATCGATTCGAGCCTTGGATGGCATTGTCGTTCACGGAAGGCAGCATAGGCGGGGACATCGAGAGCATCGATCTCGCCAAGCTGCAAGCCTTCTACGGCGCACCGCCCCGCCCGCCGCCGGGCCGCACTTTGGTCGCGCGCATGGAACAGATCCCCGGCGGCTCCAACGGCTTCGCCATCGCGCCGAGCCGCTCAGCGTCGCGGCATGCGTTGCTTTGGATCAATCCACATACCTCGTATTACTTTCGCGCCGAAGTGCAGATGCAGAGCGATCAGGGACTCAACGTTTACGGCGCCGTCACATGGGGGCAATTTTTCGTCTATCAGGGGTTCAACGCGCGCAACGGCTGGATGCACACCTCGGACGGCGGCGACGCCATCGACGAATATCTCGAGAGCATCGTCAAGCAGCCGAACGGACTGTATTACCGCTACGCCGGCGCGTTGCGACAAGTGCTCGTCAACGAGATCACCATTACCTTCAAACAAGGCGCAGGTTTCGGGCATCAGCAATTCACCGTGTATCGCACTCATCATGGACCGATCATCCGTGCCGAGAACGACCGCAACGGTGAAGCGCGCTGGATCGCGATCAAGTTGCTGCAGGATCCGGTGCCGGCGCTGGCACAGTCGTATTTGCGCACCAAGACCGCGGACTACGCGTCCTTCCGCAAGACCCAGGAAATGCGCACCGACACATCGAACAACACGGTGTATGCCGACGCCGACGGAACGATCGCGTACTTCCACGGCAATTTCATTCCCAAACGCGACCCGCATTTCGATTTCACGCACCCGGTGGACGGCAGCGACCCCGCCACCGAGTGGCAGGGCCCGCACGCGCTCGAGGATACGATCACCCTGAAGAATCCCGCCAGCGGGTGGATTCAAAACACCAATAATTGGCCCTTCTCGGCGGCGGGGGCGGCGAGTCCCAAGCGCGAAAATTATCCGGCCTATATGTGGGTCAAGGGCGAGAATCCGCGCGGGGTTCACGCGGTCGCGGTTCTGACGAATATTCACGAGGTGACGTTGGACAGCTTGATCGCTGCGGGCTACGACAGTCGCCTCACCGCCTTCGATGTGTTGCTGCCGCCTCTGATCGGGAACTACGATGAGCTCACGGCGGATGATGCGCGGCGGGCGAAGCTGCACGAGCCGATTGAGTCCCTGCGCAGTTGGAACCGGCGCACGTCGGCAGATTCCGTGCCGACGGCTCTGGCCATTTTCTGGGGCCAGGAATTGCTCGACCGCAAGGGGCCGGCGGCGCGCGCAGCCGAGCAACCGATCTATGACTACTTGGTGGAGCAGCTGACTGCGGCCGAGCGTCTCGACGCCTTGAGCGATGCCGTGGCGAAACTCGAGCGCGATTTCGGCAAGTGGCAGACGCCATGGGGCGACATCAACCGCTTTCAGCGTCTTACCGACGACATCGTCCAGCCGGTCGATGATGCCAAACCAAGCCTCGCCGTGGGCTTCGCCCCCGCCATCTGGGGCGCTTTGGCGTCATTCGATTCCCCTTATCCGCGCAAGACCAAGAAAATCTACGGCTCCAAGGGCAATAGCTTCGTCGCGGCAGTGGAATTCGGTCCCACGCTGCACGCCAAGGCCATCATGAGCGGCGGTGAGAGCGGCGACCCGGCGTCGCCACACTTCGCAGACCAAGCAGAGATGTTCGCCCAGGGATTATTTCGCGATGTGCTGTTCAGCCGCGAGGACGTGCTCGCGCACGCAGAACGCAGCTACCAGCCGTGAATGCGCGCGGCCGGCTAGGCGC
>CAYRAC010000419.1:0-1269 GCA_964422045.1 uncultured Steroidobacteraceae bacterium | reverse complement strand
GCGCGGCCGGCTAGGCGCCGCCGGCCTCAGCGCGGATTGCGTCGCGGCGGCGCTGCGCGTGGCGCGTGCTGCACGACCCTGCGGCGTTGCTCCGGGCTCATCTGGCGCCATTGCCGGCGCAATTCCATGCGCCTTTCGGGAGGCATCTGCCGAAAGCGATTGAATGAATCACGCACTCTCTGTTGTTGCTCCGGCGGCAGACTCTTGAACTGTTGCCACCGCTGGCGCAGCTGCTGCCGTTGTTCCGGCGGCATGGCGCGCCACTGCGTAAAGCGCTGCTGCGCGCTCGAACGTTGATCGGGCGTCATCGACAGCCAGCGCTGACTTCCCTTGGCAAGCGCCTGCTGGCGCTCCGCAGGCAAGCTATCCCACTTGCCCTGGAAACTCTTCAACAGCTGCTGCTGTTGCGGCGACATGGACGACCATGCCTTGGGCGCAGCGGGAGGGGTGGGCGCGGCTGCCGCAGGCTCGGGCGGCGCGGGCGGAACCTGCGCGAAGCACGGTGCCGCGAGCAGCAAACTTGCACACATGAACCACGCCCTGATCATTGCCTTGCTTCCTGCGGTGGCGCGGCGGGAGGATTCGTCCCGCGCGGCGGCACCTTCTTCAAAAATTCCCACCAAGCTGCATCTCCGACATCGTCTGCGCCCAAGAACTCGATGAAATCATCGCCGGGCGCATCCGGCGAGGCCGACGCTGTCGAAGGCGGCGGCGGGGGCGGTGGGGGCGGCGGATCTGCGGCAAGCGCGGTCGCGCTCCCGATGGTGACCCACAACAGCCAATGCCTACCCCAGCTCAACCGGAGTTCAACTCTGGGCTTCCGGCCCCGAATTCGCCGCCGCTTTATCGGCCCAATCATAAAATTCAATATCGTCTTGCAACATGTCCAGCGCGTCGCCCGATCCCTCGTCCGACGCTGCGACAAGTTCCAAATCCTCGAAATTCGACTGGCCATCGACTACTGTAACGGCGTGCGGTCCCAATGGCGATCCCAGCCAAAGGAAGGCGCCGAGAACCGCGGCGGCGGTGACCCCGGCCGGCGCCAGAACACCGGCGCGCGAAAACCACGGCCGGCGGGTCGATGCTGCCGCGAGCGCCGCAGTTCGCGCCTGCCGGAGGCGCGAGCGCGTCGCAAAGTCCATGCCCTCGACACTCTCGAGGAACAGCCTGCGGCTGCGCTCCTCGAGCGCATCACGGCGTTGCACAGGCAATTGTTCGTTCATCACCAGACCTCGCCCAGTTGTTCGCGCAGCGTGTGCACCGCGCGCG
>CAYRAC010000418.1:0-4442 GCA_964422045.1 uncultured Steroidobacteraceae bacterium | reverse complement strand
ACGCTCACCGCCCCGCTCCGCCGCCGCCAGCGCTCGGTCCATGGTGTCGAGCGCCGCGGTATGCCGTCCGAGCCCAGCCAAACCCTCAGCCAGCGCGCCCAAGAATTCGGGGTAGCAAATTGTCCACCCGGTCATCTCGCACGTGTCGAGCGCGGTACGCAGCATGGCCGAACCCCTCCCGAACTCGTCGCGCTTGATCAGCAACTTCCCTTCCTGACATTGCGCCAAATTTCTCCAGAAAGGTGCGCTAAGGCGTGTTTCGAGTTCCATTAATATCGCCACCGCCCGCCCAGCGGCAACGAGGTCACCCGTCATGACAGCGACAGGATAGGCCCCATAATGAAGAATCCAGCAAAGCAAGCGATCATGACCCGAGGCTTGTGCTTCCTCGAGGCTCGCCTGGGCTTGGATTACACCCTGATCCACCAAGCCCCGCAGCCATAGCACCCGCGCCAGCCTCGCTCGGGCCAACAGCCGCTGATCGTAGGTGGTCCAGATCGCGTGCCGTTGGTATTTGGGCGCAACATAGGTGTCCAGCACACGTTCAAAGCAGCGCTGGGCCTCGCGCTGATTGCCTCCATGATTCAGAGTGTTGCCGGTGATCCGATAAGCGATTGCAGCGAGTGCCGGGTCGCCGGTGCGAAGCGCGACACGCGAGAACCGTTCTGCGGTTGATTGCGCCTCACGACATTGGCCAGAGTGGTGGTACACGTCATACATCGTAAAGAGAATCTCGATCATGTCGTCCAGGTCATCCAGGCTCTCGGCGGTATCAAGTGCTTTGGCCAAGACCACGCTGATTCGCTCTACCGACACCAACGTATAGATCATCGCAACCCCGAGCGGGACATACAGCTGCATTCTGAGACGGGCGTCTACGTTGAAATTGGACTCCAAAGCGTCTAGCGCGCGCTCGATACGCTGGCGGCACTCGACCACTAACGATAGTTCCAGCCACACGGGCGCGTACGCAGCCGTCAGGGCGACGCCGATCGCCACACTTCCGAGGGAGGAGAAGGACCAGTCGAGAGCCGCACGTACGTTGTCGATCTCTCGCGCATAGTGCGCCATGTCCTCGACGGTGGGCTGTACGCGCGAGCCATAGGTGGCCGGCCCGACGACGTCTCGGAAGAATTCGGCACGGCGCCGCTCGACCTGTTCGGCTTCACCGCTTTCGGTAAGTTTGTCGAGCGCATACGCCCGTATCGTCTCGAGCAGTCTCCAACGGCTGGTAGGCGCCGATCCATCCAATGTCACCAGCGACTTGGCGACGAGATTCGCGATCTGCTCGAGGAGAACCGACGCGAGGAGACCCTTGTCGCTCATTACCGCGTTCGCTGCCTCGTGCGTGAAGCCAGCGGCAAAAATACTCAGTCGGCGCAGCAGGCACCGTTCGGCCTCAGGCAGTAGCTCATAGCTCCAATCGAGCGTTGCGCGCAGCGTCTGATGTCGCGGCAGCGCCGTTCGGCGCCCGCTAGTCAATAGTCCGAATCGCTCATCCAGCCGGGAAAGAACCAGTTCGGGTCCGAGCGTTGCAGCTCGAGCCGCCGCAAACTCGATAGCGAGCGGGATGCCGTCGAGGTGACGACAAATTGCTGCAATTGCCCGAAGGTTCTCTCCGTGCGGCGAGAAGTTTGAGTACAACGCCTTCGACCTGGCGATGAAAAGCTGTACGGCGCTGTGTCCGAGGACAATGTCTGATTCCTCCTGTTCGAGTCTCGGCACATCCAGCGGGGGGACGCGATACACGTGTTCGCCCTCGATCCGCAGGACCTCGCGGCTCGTCGCCACAATGGAAGTGGCCGGACACAGACGAACGACCGTCTCCGCCAGTCTGGCTGCCGCATCGATTACATGCTCGCAATTATCGAGAACCAGGAGGAGCTTCTTTCCTCCAATAGCGCGCGCGACGGCCTCCGCGGAAATCTCGTCGCCGCCCAGAGGCACACCGAGGACGCCAGCGACCATGGTCGGGACGAGAACGGGATCCGAAAGCGAAACCAGATCCACGAGCCAGAGATCACCGTGGAACGCCGGGGCCAGGCTACGGGTAACCTCCAGCGCCAGCGTGGTTTTACCGATGCCGCCGGGTCCGGTCAGCGTAACAGTCCGGTAGGCGGACAGAAGATCCTGCAGGCGCTGCACAGCTACGGATCGGCCGATCAGCTCGAACCCGGCCGCGGGTACATTCGTGTGAAACGGCCGCACCGGCATCCGCCTCGGATCGAGAGCAACGGGGTCTGCCGGCGAACTCTCCTTCCGAATCGCCCAGTCCCCCACAACACGATATCCACGACCGAAGGACGTCTTTAACGTTCCTCGATCTGTCCCGAGCGCCTTGCGAATCGCCGATACGTGAACCTGGAGCTTATTTTCCTCCACGATCGCGCCCGGCCATACACGGGCCATGAGTTCGTCCTTAGTGACGAGTTTTCCTGCCGACTGAACCAAGACCCCAAAGATCTGCAACGCGCGGTTCCCCAGCGGAACCGGGACTCCACGCGTGCGTAGTTCACGCCGCGCGAGATCTAGCGCCCACCCGCCAGATTCGTATACCAGGTGTCGGTCGTGTTCAGACATGGCCGCCAACCTCCTATCTTTCCGGTGGGACTGGAACGTATGTGCACATGCGTTGGATCCTCTACTTCCACCTTTTACTGCCCTTCCAGCTTTGCTTCAAGAAAATCGTGCGTCGCGGTGGCCCATTTGGTTGCTCCCACATCGGTATGCCGTCGCCGCGAGATGTTAGCGGGCAAACTATCACCGACAGGCTAGAGTCCGCGTCACGGCATGCGGGGACGTTCTACTACCACTTTAGGGTAGGGCTGCTTTGTCAAGTGACACCTGACACTGTTGGCGATATGGTGGATGTATAGCTACGTGCGCACCCAGCTCGTATCACCACGCAATCCGCGTGGTGGATGGGCATATCGAGAGGCACACATCGCACAGGAGTTACACGACACATTGTTGCGGGATCTCACACCTTTCTCCGGCGATTCGCAGAATGGGCCAGCCAGGCTTTGTTCGCGCAACGAGGGAGAATGACCAATCATGCGCGCATCTGCGCACCGTATCTCCTGCGGTCGCTGTACGGCGCTATGGCGGCGCTGCTGCTTTTCGCGCGGGTATATGCGTTGTCGCCCGATCTTGGAATCGCTCAGTTCTATCACACCGCGTGGACGGTCAAGGAAGGTGCGCCCACGAATATTTACTCACTTGCCCAGACCAGGGACGGTTATCTTTGGATGGGCGGCCCCGCAGGATTATTTCGTTTCGACGGAGCTCGCTTCGAGCGCATCGACGTCGTCCACCAACACCCGTTACCCTCCACCTTTGTACACGCGCTCTGGGCGCCCCCGTCAGGTGGCCTCTGGATCGGCTACACGTTTGGTGGTGCGAGCTTCATCAGCAACGGCAGGGTCACGAACTATGGGGAGCACGAGGGCCTCCCGGTGGGCAGCGTGCGCGGTTTTGCGCAAGATAAGTCCGGCGCCGTATGGATAGCGACAACGCGCGGTGTACGACGCTTCGACGGCTCGCAATGGGTCGACGTAGGCGCAGCACTCGGCTTGCCCAAAACATACGTAAGTGCGCTTGCCTTTGATAGAAGTGGAACTCTGTGGATCGCTGTCGACAACTCGATCATGTTTCTGCCCACTGGACAACGCGTCCTCGCAACCACGGAAATTCAGCTGGGCGGTGAGTTCAAGTTCCTTGAAGGCCCGGACGGGACCCTGTGGCTGATCGATGACACCAAGGGCGTTCGCGCCTTGTATTCACCGACTGGTGCAATGAACGCGAGCAGAGACTGGATTCGAATCGAACACCCTCGATCTGGCCCGATCGACGTAAGTTTCATTGACCGCGAGGGCACGTTCTGGATGTCAACGCCAACCGGCGTGCGTCGTGTGAGAGACCTGACGGCGCTACAGCGCGATGGATCAGCGCTCGGGGCTTCGGCGGACTTCTTTTCGCTTACCAATGGTCTAACAGGACCCGCATCAACAAATTCATTCGCGGGCCTTGAAGATCGAGAGGGCAACGTCTGGCTCGGAACCACCGGAGGATTGGACAGGTTTCGCGAGTCGCGCCTAACGAAGGTCGACCTGGCCAATGATTCGTCGGATTATGCCTTAGCGGCCGGGGACGATGGTGCCGTGCTGGTCGGCGAATATTCGACGACGGGTGCTTTCAAAGTCACGAAAGGGTTACCCGTCGAAGCGATGCCCGGCCCGCATCAGATCACCTGCGCCTATCGCGATCCCGACGGCATTCTTTGGCTCGGCGGTCGAGAGGGCATCTGGCGCTCCGCGGGGCACCGATGGGACCCGATTGATTTACCCGTCGCTAATCTAGTCAAGCAAACCTACTCGGGTGTTCAGGCCATGACCAAGGATCGGTCAGGCTCGCTGTGGGTGTCGTTCGTACGTGCCGGTGTG
>CAYRAC010000417.1:0-4445 GCA_964422045.1 uncultured Steroidobacteraceae bacterium | reverse complement strand
ACCGCGGCGATGTCAATGTGTCCACCGTCGAGCATCTGCTGTCGGCGCTGGCGGGACTTGGAATCGCCAATGCCCTGGTCGAAGTCAGCGCGGGTGAAGTCCCGATCATGGACGGTAGCGCGGGTCCCTTCGTGTTTCTGTTGCAGTCGGCCGGAATCGAGGAGCAGAAAGCTCCCAAGCGATTCACCCGCATTCTCGAAAGCCTGCAAGTCGAGGACGGCGATAAGTGGGCGCGCTTCGATCCGTATGACGGTTTCAAAGTGAACTTCGAAATCGAATTCAATCATCCGACGTTCAAGAAACATTCACAGGTCGCGTCGATGGATTTCTCGACGACCTCGTTCTTGCGCGAGGTGAGCCGCGCGCGCACGTTCGGCTTCATGCGCGACTTGGAGAGCCTGCGGGCGCGTAACCTCGCGCTCGGCGGCAACATGGATAACGCCATCGTCCTCGACGACTACCGCGTATTGAACGAAGACGGCTTGCGCTACGAAGACGAGTTCGTGAAGCACAAGATTCTCGATGCCATCGGCGATCTGTATCTTCTGGGACATAGCCTCATCGGCGAATTCAGCGGCTATAAATCCGGGCATGCGCTCAACAATAAATTGCTGCGCACGCTGATCGACACGCAAAGCGCGTGGCAGGAAGTGACATTCGAAAGCTTGGCCGATGCGCCGATTTCCTACGTCGCCGCGGCCGCAGCGCGCGCCTGACAGCGATACAGGCGCAGCGCCGGCTTATGCGCTGAATTTCCCGCGACGACATCGAGTGGCGCGAATCCGAGATCGGCGCCGGTAACCAGAAAATCAAACACCGCCAGGCTGCAGAGCGCTTGCAGCTGCGGCGTCGAAAGCCCGAGACCGGGCGCGGCACTATCCCAACCCAGGAATTTCTGCGGCGGCACGACCGATTGCAACTGCCGTGCTCGCCGCTCGAGTTCGAGCGCCGCGTTTCGAGAAAACACCATTCCGGATGTTTGCGTCGCCGACAGATAATTCGGTCTATCCAAGAGCAACCAGGCCGCGAGCGGTGAGTCGGGCCAAAATACATCCGTTCCCGGCGGAATGCGCTCGCGCCAGGTCGCGAATTGCGCGACCCGTTGCGGCGGGAAGTCGCGAACTGTCCATTGGGCCCAGGCCGGGCGCAGCACAGCGACGCATGCCAGCCCGGCGAGTACGGCGATGGCGGCACAGCCAACCCGGCCCCGCGGCCGATACGCGAGCCATCCGGTAAGTCCGATCAGTGCGAGTGCGAGGCTGCCATCCCGGGTGAAGCTCACAGCGCGCCGCATCCATAACGGGATGGCGAGGTCAAGGTAGTGCGCGTCCGTGAATTGAAAATTTGTGGCGACCCGCCAGGCAACGGCGATGGCCAACATGGCGCAGGCTCCGCCCAATATCAGCCGCGCCTCGCCGCGCGCAAGACGCCTTCCCAACAGCAGCACGCCCGGCGCGAGCGGCGCCATCAACGCAAAGGCGGTTGCTCCGAAAATCCAGGCGGAGGCAAGCAGCAATGCAGCGGCACGCCCGGGGAGGTCCTTCGACCAGCACGCCGGGATTATCATCGGCAACATCAGAGCCGCAGCGACCGTGCCCAGCCATTCCCAACGCCAGGGTTGCCACTGCAAGAACAGTACGAGGTGCAGGGAATCGCCGGCGATGAAGGCCAAAGCGAAGCCGCCGAGCGTCGTCAACAGCGTCGCCTGGCACAGGGCGCGGGCGCTGCCCGCCGCGCTGCCGATCGCCAATGTCGAGAGCGTCGTCGCCACCCGTCCCCAATCGTCGAGTTGCCAATTCGTCAGGAACAGGTACGGACTTCGTTCTCTCACGAGTTGCAGCCACTCGGCATCGAAACGGCCTCCCACAGCGGCCGGTGCGAACGCCCCGAGGCAGACAAACGTTGCGGCGGCCGCTGCCAAGACCGTCGCACTCAGGCGCGGGCGCGGGATGACCCAGCAAAGACACACGCCGACGGCGATGCCGGCGGATGCCATGATCGGATGCACGAGGAGCGAGAGCAGGATGAATAGCGCTGCCGCGAGATGGCGCGCGCTCAATGCCGCGGCGATGGCGGCAAGGACGAGCGCTTCTGCGGCCATTCGCGGCGTCAAAAATTGCTCGATGCAAGTAAAGATACGATAGGCACCATAGTCGCCGGGGATCGCCAGCAGTACGCCCACGGCGAGGAGCGCGAGCGGCGATGGCAGCACCGCGCGCGCCAAGCTGAAGGCCGCCGCCAGCAAGACCAATTGGGACGCGAAAGTGAGCCAAGCTGCTGCATTCTCCGGGCCGAGCCCCATGCTTGCGGCCGCGAATATGGAACTGAAGATCGTGTAGCGATCCTGCGAGCCGAGGCGCAAGAAGACATCTTGCGACAAAGAACCGGGGTGCAGGCGCGCGAGCGCCTGCAAGGTGTACAGGCTCGCATCGTGAAAAATGCCCCGGTAGAGATGCGACAGCGCCCACAGCATGACGCAGAGCAACAAGAGCGCGATGGCGCCTGGCAGGGTATACAGGTCGTCGCGATCTCGTCTCACAGCTTTCGTGGCCATGCGGCCCATTATGTCGTGCCGGTGCCCCGGCGAGGTGATCGGCATCGCACGCGCCTCTAGGCGATCGGCTGCACCACGCGAATTCGAACGGCAGAGACCTCGAGCGCCAATGCGGCTGCGAGCGATTTGCGGATGGGATCGGTGAAATAGCGGATACGGGACGCCCAGACCGCGCCGACGACGCCGATGGTCAGTCGGTCGTGATCGATGCCGGCGCTGGTCACCGCCTGGGCGAGCCGCGCAGGGAGCGCCGCACGCACTTGCTCGACCACCAATGCCCGCTGCCTCGAGCGAGTCTTGAGCGCCGTGAGTTTGTTTCCAGGTCGTGACAATAAGTCACTGACGCGTCTAGGATTTTGCATCGCAGCAAAGGAATATGGTAGTTAACGACATCGGAAAACCGTGCGGAAATCCTTGTTTTGAGTCAGTTTTCTGCATAGTCTACTGGCTCCGCTCGGCCACAACCTTGCTAACTTCAGTTGGACATGATGCACCGGTTTGAAGCATGACGGCGTTTGGGGCATTCATATGAATGTCATTTTTGTCGGCCGAAATTCGGGTCGGATGAGGCAATTCGATCTGCGTCATCCCGTCATAGTCGCTGCAGCGGTGCTCGTGGTGCTGGCGGTCGTGGGTGGTGCTTTTTCCGTCGGCATGGGCTTGGGCGCGCGCCACAGTTCGGGCAATTCCGTCAATCAACTCGGCAATTGGTCGGCGGAGCTGATGCGCCAGCAAGCGCAACTGGAGAACGTCAAGCGTGTGCTGCAGGAGAAGGTGAATGCCCTGGCCATGCGCGTCGGACAGATGAACGCGAATGTCATCCGGGTCAACGCCTTGGGCAAACGCCTGACCCGCATGGCCAACCTCGATGACGGGGAATTCGACTTCGGCAATCCCCCTGCCCTGGGAGGCTCCGAGAGCGGTGCCGACGGGCAACCCGCGCAAATCCCCAACTTGAGCGCGATGGTCGATGACCTGCAGACGCAGCTCGCGAGCCGCGAACAGCAATTGGGAGTGCTCGAGAATCTCATTCTGACGCGAGAGCTCAACAAACAGGTCTATCCGGAGGGCAGGCCGGTGCAAGATGGCTGGATTTCCTCCTATTTCGGCCGCCGCTCGGATCCTTTCACCGGTTACACGGCCGTGCATAAGGGACTTGATTTTGCGGGCCCCGAGGGCACTAAAGTAACCACGGTAGCCGCGGGTTTGGTGACTTTCGCCGGCGAGCGCTCGGGGTTCGGCCAAATGGTCGAGATCAATCATGGCAATGGCCTCGCGACCCGTTACTGCCACAATGAAAGAGTCCTGGTGAAGCAGGGCGATATGGTTCGCAAGGGCCAAGAGGTCGCGTTGATGGGCTCTACCGGCCGATCGACCGGCCCCCACTTGCACTTTGAAGTGCTGAAAAACGGTACTCAGGTCGATCCTTTGCGCTTTATCGGCGAGGATCGCTAGGCCTCGAGAGCGATCCGCGGCGGGCGTTTTGCGGGTCGACCCTCGAAACGATTTCCCGCACTTCGGGTCTATCCGTACAATACGCAGTTTTCTCAAGGACTCCCTCGCGTGTGGAAGCTTCTGACCCAAGTATTTGGCAGCCGTAACCAGCGCCTGGTTAAGGAATTGAGCCGCACCGTCGCACAAGTAAATGCCCTCGAGGCGGGCATCAGTGCGCTGCCGGATGCACAATTTCCCGAAAAAACGCGCGAGCTCAAGGCGCGCTTTGCGGCCGGGACCTCGCTGAACGATCTGGTGCCGGAGGCTTTCGCCCTGGTGCGCGAAGCGTCGCGGCGCAAGTTGGGGTTGCGCCATTTCGACGTGCAGTTGATCGGCGGCCTCGCGCTGCATTCCGGAAAGATCGCCGAGATGCGCACCGGCGAAGGCAAGACCCTGA
>CAYRAC010000416.1:0-4452 GCA_964422045.1 uncultured Steroidobacteraceae bacterium | reverse complement strand
CCCCGGGACGGATTGCTGCGAGGCCTTCGGCCCCTTGGCCTCGCTGACGCTCGGCTCGCCGTTCGCTGCGCTCCGGCGACCGCCATCGCCGCTGCGCGGCGCTGTCGTCGAACCGGCTCGTCTATGTCGGCGGTTCGAATACGACGCGTCGAGCAGTCGGCACCGCCCAGCATCAGCAAAAAATTCTCCAGGTGTCTCCCCGGGACGGATTGCTGCGAGGCCTTCGGCCCCTTTGTCAGCGGCGGGCTGAACGCCGGGTAGATTGGTCGGGATGGACGTCGAGGTCTTCTTCATCCGTTTTCTTCGGATGAGATTTATCTAAATCGTTTTGTTCTCTTGGTTTTGGTCCCGGTGTAGTCGTCGCCCGGTCGACGGCCTGTGGGTGCTCAAAATACGTTCTCCGAGAGGGGGGAGCGATGGCGGGCAAACGCAAGATCAAGTGCCGGAACTGTCGGGAATTATTCAAGGCGGATGCGCGAAACCGCGGACGGCAGGAATACTGTTCGAAGCCGCCTTGTCGGGCGGCAAGCAAAGCGATGAGTCAACGCCGCTGGCTCGCGCAACCTCAGAACCGGAGTTACTTCCGCGATGCCGAGAACGCGGCTCGAGTGCGGTCCTGGCAGCGAGCGCATCCGGGGTATTGGCGGCAAACGGCGCGCTATCGAGGGCGTACCTTACAAGATTCCTGCCGCGGGCAAGTTATTGAACAGACTCAAGATATCGCTCGGTTAGCCTTACAAGAGACCTTGCGCGAGCAAGGCCCTGTATTGCTTGGATTAATCGCCACTTTGACCGACTCGCCCTTACAAGAGGACATGGTCGCCGCCAGCCGCCGCTTGCTACAACTCGGGCAAGACATCTTGGGTGGGAGGCGAGGCAATGCGCATCAAACGGGTGCTGCGCCCTGAGGGGCTGCGGCGGATCCCGCGCCAGTTCAGCTGGATCGATCAACGGGTGGTGAGTGAGCACTACATCGAGCGCTGCGATGTGACCGCCCTTGCCCTGTACTTGTTTCTGGTCACGGTCGCCGATGTGCGGGGCTTGAGCTATTACGGCGATGCCAAGCTCGCACAGTCTCTGTCAATCTCCGTCGCGAGGCTCGAGCAGGCGCGCACCGATCTGATCGGTGTGAACCTGATCGCCTACCAGGCGCCGCTCTATCAGGTGCTCTCGCTCGATCCGCCGGCGTTGCCGCTCGAGCGAGGGCCGCGGGAGCTGCAGGCAACGCTTGAGCGCGTCCGTGCCGCCTTTGTCGCCGGGCAGCGTCGATGATCGACTACGAGACGTACTGCAAAATCCGCGATCACCGCGAGCGGCAGGGCCTCACCATCACTCAGACCGCGCGGGCACTGGGTTTGCACCCGGAGACGGTATCGAAATACTCAAGGAGTGAGAAGTACCGGCCGCGGCCGGGCGTGAAGCGGGGCAGCCGGCTCGATCAATACAAAGCTCTCATCGTGCGCTGGCTCGACAGCCACCCGTTGAGTGGCCAGCAGATCTTCCAGCGTCTGCGTGAGGCGGGCTACTCGGGAGGCCTCACCGTCATCAAGGACTATGTCCGCACGATCCGTCCGCAGCCACAAAAGAGCTTTTTGAAACTCGCCTTCACTCGAGGCGAATGCGCACAAGTGGACTGGGGCGAATACGGCACCATCGCCGTGGGCTCGACCCGGCGCAAGCTCTCCTTCTTCGTGATGGTGCTGTGCTACTCGCGCCAGATGTATGTCGAGTTCACCGTCTCCCAGAAGATGGAGCACTTTCTCGCCTGTCACCAAAACGCCTTCACCGTCTTGGGCGTTCCAGAAAAAGTGATGGTCGACAACCTGAAGTCGGCAGTCCTGAAGCGCCTCGTGGGTGAGGCGCCGGTCTTGAACCCGCGGTACGTGGATTTTGCACGCCATCAGGGCTTTAAAATCGCTCCCTGCAACGTGCGCGCCGGCTGGGAGAAGGGTCGAGTCGAATCCGGTGTCGGGTACGTGAAGAAAAACTTCTTGAATGGCTTGCAACTCGCCGACTTCGCGCACGTCAACCCGGCCGCGCAAACCTGGCTTGCCGAGATCGCGAACGTGCGTATCCACGGCGAAACCCACCGCCGCCCGGTGGACCTCTATGCCGAAGAACGCCCGCTCCTGAAGTCGGTGAACGCGAACCCCTACGATCTGGCGCGAGTCTTGAGCTTGCGCGCCTCGAGCCAGTTCCGCATCGCCTTGGACACCAATCGCTACTCGGTGCCGGCGCGCTTCGCTGGGCAGCTCCTCACCGTGAAAGCCTACCCGGATCGGCTTTGCCTGTACCATCAGAACGAACTGATCGCCCGACATGTACGCAGCTTCGATCGGCGCCAGGATATCGAGGATCCCGATCATCCGAAGGCGCTCCTCGAGCAGCGCCAAAACGCCCGCGAACAGCGCCTGCTGTCGCAGTTCTTGGCCCTGACCCAAAACGCCCACGCCTACTACGAGGGGCTCACCGCCCGGCGCTTCAATGCCCGCCAGCACGTGCGCAAGATCCTCGCCCTCGCCGAAATTTACGGCAACGCCGACACGATGCGCGCCATCGACGATGCGCTCGCCTTCAATGCCTTCTCCAGCGAGTACATCGCCCATCTGCTGGAAGCCCGCGCCCGAAGTCATCCCGCCGCCGCCAGTCCCTTGTCCCTGATGCGCAGCGCCGATCTGTTGGAGATCGACCTGCCGGAACCGGACCTATCCATCTACGAGGTCGATGAATCATGAACCCCAACGAGGAGGATACCGAGACCAGCGATGTGCCCAGCTTGTCGAAAATGCTGCTGCGTCTGCAGCTGCCGTTCCTGCGCAAGCACTATCACGAACTCGCACAAACCGCCGCCGAACAGCACCTGAGCCATCTGGACTATCTGCAACGGCTCATCGAGGGCGAGGTCAATCGGCGCGAGGACTCAGGTCTACAGCGACGCATCCGACTCGCACGCTTCCCCGTGCTCAAAACTCTGGATCAGTTCGACTGGAGCTGGCCCAAGAAAATCAACCGGCCGCAGATCCAAAACCTCTTCCGCTTGCAGTTCATCAAGCAAAAATCCAACGCCATCCTGTTGGGCAACGTCGGCCTCGGGAAAACCCATCTACTCATCGCCTTGGGCCACACCGCCTGCTTGCGCGGCTACAGCGTGCACTTCACCACCGCCATCGACATCATCCACACGCTCTCCGCCGCGACCGGCGCCGGCGACCTGAAACGCGCCATGCAGCGCTACCTGAAGCCGGCATTATTACTGGTCGACGAAGTGGGATACCTCCCCGTCGATAAGCTCGGTGCGGACCTGCTCTTCCAGATCATCTCTACCCGCTACGAACGTGGCGCCATCGCCTTGAGCACCAACCGCGCCTACAAAAAGTGGCCCGAAATCTTCAACAACGACTCGACCCTCACCTCCGCCATCCTCGATCGCCTGCTCCATCGTTGCGAAACCGCCGTCATCGAAGGCAAAAGCTATCGCGCCAAAGACCGCGTCGAGGAAATTTGACACCCCAAAACAGCCCGGCTATCCGCCCCGTCCACGACCATCTACATCACGGTTTTTAAACCGCCCAATCTCATCGGTTTTGGGGCCGCCGCTAACAACTGGCAAAGCTGTATGTGCCGGAACCAGAAAGCGACGCTCTCGATGCCCTGCTTCGTGGCCGGCGCGACCTGTTGATATCGGAACTCGCCATTACCGAAGTACTCTCCGCGGTCGCCCGCAAACGCCGCGAGGGAATGCTCACCGCAGCTCAAACATTCGAGATACGCGACGCGGTGTTGGCCGACGCCGATTCAGGATCGTTCTACCGTCTCGACTTGAACCCCTCGGTTCACCGTCAGGCTGAGCGGCTGCTGGTCAATGTCGAGTCGGTAGCGTTGCGGACACTTGATGCATTGCATGTTGCACTGGCGCTTCAGGGTTCCGCCACATACGTCGTGACATTCGACCCACGTATGCGCGCTGTCGCTTTGCACGCGGGCCTCAAGGCAGTTGAGGTGTAGTTACGAGTTCGCAGCGACGCGTGCGCGGTAGGTACCTTTGCGTTTTCCCAACCGCGCGAGGCCCGCTTTGACTCATTTGCTCGCCAATTTCTCGCGCAGTTTTTTCGACATTTGAAATACGAAGGCCTTGCTTTCTCGGCGCTTTTCAAGAAGTCCTAATTTCGCCAAGTTCAGTAAATCAGTCCGCGCGGTCTTCGCGACGCCGGTCTGCTGGAGTCGGCGGTGGGAGGTTCGCCCCCTGTCCCGCGGTCCCAGTCCGAGTGTGCGTTGAGCCTGGCGAACACGAACACTCACAAAAGGTCACGTAGTACCGTATCAATAGTCTGCACGGAGCACGCCCGCTTGCGGCTTGACGCCCGTGTCTAAGGCGGCGCCCCGGCTGTGGAATGGACCATGGCTCCAGATGCGCACAAGGAACCTTTCAATGGCATCAACGTAGGTGTAAAC
>CAYRAC010000415.1:0-4470 GCA_964422045.1 uncultured Steroidobacteraceae bacterium | reverse complement strand
CAGGATTTTGAAAGGGCTGGGACTCGATGATTGAGATTCATAATTCTGGTTGAAGGGGCAACAACGCCAGCATTCTCGCCTTCAATCGCTGCCACCATCCTCGGGATGGTTCTACCGTGAGTATTAATGGCTGTTGGCTCGTTTCCGTCTTCCAGAGCAGATGCGTCGCATCCGAGGCGCCCGACTCCAAAACGACCTGGTAGGCCGCTTTCGGGCTTACCATCTCGTCGAAACGTTGCACCACTTCCTCCGCGATCGGGGGGCTGTCGATCAGCACTCCAATCTCGGTATTGATGCGCAGTGAACGCTGATCGTAGTTCCACGATCCCAGGAACACCCGGCGCCGGTCGAACACATACATCTTTCCATGCAGGGCGTAGTTTCCGTATCGCGCGATCCGACTCCCCTGGCCACTGCCGCGAACGCTGTCGAGTCTGGCGCGGATTTCATAGATCGCGGCGCCCGACTTGAGAAGCGGGATGCGAACCTTCTGATAACCAGATTGTGCAGCCAGGTTGGGATTCGTTTCCATTGAGTTGGTGAGAATTCGAACCGTGGCATGGCGTCCCGGCGCACTCTGCAGTAATTCGAGTTCACGATCAGACGGCACGAAATACGGGGAGACGATCACGAGATCGCTCATCGAGTCCTCGATATTCTTCTCGATCGTGCTGCTCATCAGCCGTCCGGCACTCTGACGGCGCTCAATGAGGCGCTTCTCCGGACTGTCATAAAGCACCCGGCCGCTCGCCCAGATCAACGCAGCCGGATCCGACAGCATGCTGGCGAGCGGTTGCCCGCTCTCGATTCGGGCGCGGTAATCCCCGCTGAGGGGTGTCGACTTTGGAGAGCTCGTGCGCGAATGAGTGTGGCTGGACAACTGGGCGCCCGGTACCGCCATGTCGCTGTTCCAAAACTCATCGAAAGACCCCGATAGCGCCCGCACGGCCGCGCCCACCGTGAAAACATCGTCGTCGGCAAACTGCGAAACGGGGTCGACCTGAAAATATTGGTTGCCAATATTGCGGCCGCCGACCAAGGCGACCGAATTGTCGGCAACCATGACCTTGTTATGCATCCGGTAGTCGAGTTGTTCTTTGTGCAGCACGAAGTCCAGATTCCTCAAAATCCGGTTGTGGCCTCGATAGCCGAACGGATTGAAGACCCGCACGTGCATGTCGTGATAGCCGTCGAGCTCCAGGAGCTCCTCATCGCCTATGGCGGTATCGCCATCGTCCACCAAGACCCGCACCCGCACTCCGCGCTCGGCCGCGCGGCTCAGCTCCTGTCTGATCAGGGCACCAGTCTCGTCACCCCGGAAAATGAAGTACTGCAAGTCCAGCGTGCGCTCCGCGCCCCGAATGAGCTGGATGCGCGCCGCGAGGCCATCTACTCCGGCTTGCAGGACATGAAAACCGGAAAGCGCCTGCGGGCTGGCGTCTGTGTGCGCAAAATGCCTGCCCCAAGTCGTAGTCAGCGGATCAGCTAGGGCTTGGGTGGCTGCAAGACTTGGCGGACGCGTGGGTTCTCGAGCACAGCCGTGCAGGCACAGTGACAGCGCCACGAATAACAATGCGCACAGCGGGCAACTTCGAACCATGAGCAGTCGTTCTTATGCAGATTCCGCTGCAACTTTGCCATAAAAAGCCCCCGCACTGCAGAGGATTGCTTGCTAATCGCATCCTAGGCAGTGCCCGCTGCGGTGATGTGAGCTCAATTGGCAATGGTTGAATTCTTCACGGTTATCGGCGTGTCCGGAAATGCAGAAATCTGCGGGTACTTCGGGTACCAGGTTCCACCGATGTTGCCCTTGATGGTTGAGTCGGTGATAACGATGCTGCCCGTGTGATTGTCGGTGACAAAAATGATCCCGGAACCGAAGGCATTGACTTGGTTGTCTTCCAGCTGCGAACCGCTGACCGTCAGCACCATCGTGTTGCCATCGTTGTAAATGGCGCCGCCGCTGCCGCCGCCCGGCGTACCGCTCGCCGCAGGGTTGCCGCCGTGACCGATGGCATGATTGTAGGTCATCACACTGTTGATGATGGTCCAAGACACGCCGATGCTGCCGACGGCACCGCCGTTGGAGCAGATGTTGCTCAAGGTCGACTCCCCGCCGAATGTGGAGTGCACTACATAGACCGGCAACCCTTGGTATTCCTCGAATGCGTAGATTGCGCCTCCCGCCGTGTCGGGTCCGGTACTCGCGCAGACATTACTGAAGAAGCGCGAATTGACCACCTTGAGGCGGCCGCCGAGTGCGTAAATGGCGCCGCCCTCCGGCGCGGTCTCGGTGCTCGCATTGCCTGCGGTAAAGGTGAGGTTCTGCACCGTGAGCTGCGGATACTCTTGGTTGTTACAGTGGGGCGTGGTCCAGACCAGTTTTTCATCACAGGTGTTCATGTACAGAATTCGCGTCTTCTTCACGCCGCTCAGCGTGACCAGGCCACCGCCATCGATCACGGTCTTCGGTGCGGCGTTATTGAAAATTTGCGCCGTCTGAGTCATTTGGATGGTGACGGGCGCCGAGCCGCACTCGAACGTGATGATGCCGCCCGCTTTTACGGCCGCCACAAGCGCAGCGCTCGTGCAGCTTGACGGCGTGCCGTTGCCGATCACGTGATTGGGGTGAGACGTATCTTCGAGGCCTGCACCTGCTGGTATGGCGTCCGTACCTTGGGACCCGGCCGGCGGCAGGGTATCCGGGAAGCTCACAAAGGCGCTCGCAGCGAGGATGCTCGCGGAATTGCCTGTCGTGCTGACACTGGCGCTGCTGTTGGCGCCGTAGGCCGAAAGCGCCGTCGATGCCAATAACCAAACTGCTGCTGATCTTTTCATGCCGTCCTCCACAGATTTCGGCGCATCCTAGACGCCCCGACCGATATCCGGAAATGTCTCAAGCAGGAGACGGAAACGAGCGCTCGGATGGTCGATTTGGCAAGTTTTACAAAAAGATACGTATTAAAGAGCGGGGATTCGCGCGGGCCTCTCGTCTTGACCTCGCACAACCGAAACAGGAAGTCTCAGGGCCGCGGCAAACAACAGGCCCTGGAAAGTGCAGAGCAGCACAAAGGCCGCAGTAAACGCCTTGAGCATCTCATCATGGCTGGGCGCAGATCCCAATCTCCATCCGAGAAAGGTCGCGCAGATCGTTGTGAGAATGGGTCCGCCAATGCGCATCACGATGTTCAGCGTGGTGGTGGCCATCGGCAGATCCTCGCGCTTTACCGAGGAGTACGCAGCCGCCATGGACGGAACGCCAACGGCGCTCATGCCCACACCTCGGATCAAGAGGGCGCAAATAACCAACACGATCACAATCCCATGGTGAGCCATATATATAAAGGGCAACGTGCCGGCGAGCGTCAACACTGCTCCTCCGGCCGATGCCTTGCGGTTGCCGAACCGTCTCACCCATGTTCCGACGAACGGGTAGCCGCACATCATGCCGAGGCCAAGCGGAGCCAGCAGCAGACCCGTCGCGCTGGGAGAAAGTCCCCCGACGCGGATGAGAAAGATGGGAATCAGCATCTGGCCGGCATACGAGATTCCATTCGCCATGAATTGTGTGGCGGCAGAGGCCGAAAAGGCTTTGCCGTTGAACAGCTTCAGGTCGATCAGCGCCTTGTCTGTGTATCCGGTTGCCCATCTAAAGAATGCAACGAACAAGAGAATGGAAGCGACCAGAGACACAATGCCGATGCGATCGCGAATGTGATCCGACCCGTACAGGAACAACACCAGACCGGGAGACAGCAGAGCCCACCCAACGAGGTCGAGGTCGCGCGGCTTGGTCTCTTCATGCGCGTTGGGAAGAAAGAGAACGGCGAGCAGCAGCGCTAATACGCCGACGGGCAGGTTGACCAGAAAGAGCCAGCGCCAGGAGGCGAACTGCAGGATGGCGCCAGCGATGACCGGTCCTAAGAGGGGCGCAAGCAGAATGGGCATGGCGGCGAAGCCGAAAACGCTCGCCATGCGCTTACCGGCAGCGCGAGCCATCATCATCTGTGCCATCGGCGCGAGCGGGCCTGCACTCATGCCCTGCAGGATGCGAAATCCAATCAAGGAATTGGCGGACCAGGAAAATCCACAGAGCGCGGACGAGAGTGTGAACGCAGAAAAGCACCAGAGATATAGAGCTTTGGCGCCAATGCGATCTACCATCCACCCGCTCAAAGGCAGCATGAGCGCAAGCGCCAGAAGGTAACCGCTCGTGACCCACTGAATCGCCGCAAGGCTGCTGTGCAGTGTTACCGCAAGACTCGAACGCGAGACATTGACGACGGTGGCATCGAGTTGCGCGAGAAAGGAACCGACCACGGCAACGGAACCGATCTTCCAAATCGACGGATCGAGCCGGTCGGAGTCATGTGCTTTAACGGGACCTCGCATTTGAACCCGTGCTGCTCAGCAGTTTGAGAACTTCCTGCGTCGTGCCGCTCTCCCCCAGGCGTGGGAAGATCTTGGTGA
>CAYRAC010000414.1:4159-4471 GCA_964422045.1 uncultured Steroidobacteraceae bacterium | reverse complement strand
CGTGGAGCATCGGGCGCCTGCCGGCCAACTGCAGTCGGTCAAGGACCTATAAACGCCGCCAGTAAGCTGCCGTTCATGTCTTGGGGTACGCGATGAGGGCGTTTTCCATCCAGACGCTGGGGTCGCACCGCCTGGTCGTCGAGCAGGAGTGCTCAGTCGACTCGTCGGCGACGCACCAACCCGTCAAAGTCAGTCATGTCGAGGCTGGGCAAGATTGGCGCTGTATCGAGACTCAGCATTCGGTCGCGATACCGAAGCAACGCCGCCGCACGCGGCGCCTCCCGCGGCAGCGGCCGCCGCCGCAGCGCACTA
>CAYRAC010000414.1:0-4149 GCA_964422045.1 uncultured Steroidobacteraceae bacterium | reverse complement strand
GCCGCACGCGCCGTCGCTTCGATGCGATTAGGACCATAAACGAGGAAGGGTTCGATCACGGTCAGACCCGTGAATTCAAATATTCCTCGGTGGATCGGATAGAGGATCGCCTCAATGGGCCCATAGACGCCTTGGTCCGTATAAACCGGCTCGGGCGCGCCCAGGGTCACCGAGCACATGGCGCGCTTGGCGGCAAGGACGCCACCGTTGAACCATCGTCCTCCACCATAGACTCGGCCGACCGCGAATACCCTGTCGATCCAGCCCTTCATTATGGCGGGCATTCCAAGCCACCAAATCGGAAATTGGAATACCACGACATCGCACCAGGCGAGCTTGTCCATCTCCGCCTGAAGATCCGGCGCAAAACCGCCCTGGGCGCTGGCCAAGGACTCCTCGGCTTGCTGCTTCAACTGTATGGGATCAGCAACGGTCGTGAAGTTTCGCCTGTCCGACACGGGGTCAAATCCCATGGCGTAGAGGTCGGAAACGACCACCTCATGCCCGGCGTCGTCCAAGGCGGCCGTTGCCTCGCGAGTCAGGGCGCCATTTAGGCTGGTCGGTTCGTGGTGAGCATGGACGATGAAAACACGCATCGCCAAATAGTATATTCATAATCGCGGGCAGAGTTCGGGCACCGAGCATTTGCACTGGCGCCCGCAAAGCTGCCCTTCGGCAACGGCTAATGTGGGTCGATACCGGGAATTGACTGCATCCGGCGACTGACGGCCACGACCGGTCACTCGCGGCAGCAAACCGAATGTCTATAAGAAGTCTCTCGGGGGTTAGGGTAGTCTCACCCGCTTGCCACCAATCATCTAAAGCCACACCGGATCTTTAACAAGGAGCGAAAATGCGCATAGTTCGCAACCCAGGAAGAGTCGCTGGTCTGTGGTACGTGTTGCTGATTATCGTCGGCCCACTGCGCCTCATCTACATACCCAGTAAGTTATTCGTACAAGGCGATGCCGCCGTCACGGTCAGCAATATCGCCGCCCACGAGTTTCTTTTCCGTATGGGCATCGCCAGCGAGCTGGCCGGCGCGGTCATCTTAATTTTTCTGACACTTGCCTTTTATCGGTTGTTCGTTAGAGTTGACCGCACTCTCGCCACTCTCGTGGTCATCCTCGGAGGCGTGATGCCAGCTGTCATTTACTTCGTTGGGGTTGTAGACGACTTTGGCACACTTATGGTCGTGAAGCGCGCAGATTTCTTATCCGTTTTTGACGATTCTCAGCGCGACGCCCTGGCAATGCTCTTTCTGAAGCTGCGTGACGCTCAAAACACGGCGGCCGAGGTTTTGTGGGGAGTATGGCTCTTCCCTTTGGCCCTCCTGGTGTACAAATCGCGCTTGGTGCCGCGTTTTCTGGGCGTATGGCTGGCCATCGGCGGTGCCGCCTACTTGGCGATGAGTATGACCGGGACGCTATGGCCACAGTATCAGAGCACGGTATTTACGATCTCGCAGCCCGCTACACTCTGCGAGATAGCATTGACGCTTTGGCTGGTGATCAAAGGCGCGAAGCCGCGCGATCTGGTCGCGAGCGAATCGCCTGCTAAAGCGCCACAAAGCTGACTTTCGCCACGGTCGGCTTGGGGTGGCGATGAGGCAGTGGTGCACGCCCCAACAAAGTGGTCCCATATTGCTTATGCGCGACGGGTTTGCAGTTCTCGCTTTGGTAGGTTGCATCACAGCCTGTGATCCACGATGTCATTCAATGGAAAAGGTACTGGCCACCAGTGACGACGGACGAGCCGTTGCTTCCTATCTCGATTGTTCGACTTCGGAAACGATCAACTTAATATCGGCATCTGGGCGCAAGACGGCAATTTTCAGGTATGAGTCGAGCGGAGGAGTCATCGGATGCAAGGGGAAGACTTTCCCTCGTGCGAAAGAATTATCGCCAACCGTCATTTGGAGTGATCCACATCTCATCCATATCTCGATCGGAATCGTATACAGCATCAATGGAAAGCTAGATAACGTGGACGGCGTGCGCGTGATATACGACATAGGAACTGTGTTGTCCGATGTTTGCCAAGCTAGTGTGCTATAGCGGTCACTCGCGACGGACAACTTCGGGCGATAACGGAAATTGATGCGAATTTGTCTTTCCCATTTTAAAACACTGCGGTCGCGGAAGCGTCGCCGCCTGACGGATCTGCGACCGTATTGTTATGCATTGCGATCGATGCGGTTCGGCACCGGCGTTTTCATCCGACGCTCGCTTGGTGCGGGGCTTTAGTGATCGCGGTCAACATATTGACCTATGTCGCGCAGAGGTGAATGAAGTACCTACTGCGTGATCGAGAGCAAACATGATTTGTCTTGCGGAATGCGCCGACTCGGATCTCGCAAGGCGATTAATCCGGCTGCGGCGGATGGTGCATTGGATGGCGAGCGGATCCTCATGTTGGCGGCTCTCTTGTATCCAACGCCGCAAACCAGACGGTCATCGAGGTCATCTCAGGGTCCGAAAGCGCCAGTTCGAGGGCTGTTCAATCGCATCGGTCGGCACCCAGCAAAAACCGCCCTTCTGGACGTGACTTGCGTACTTCAATTGCGAACATTGGCTTCGTGGAAAAGGCTCTGCAGCAATTGGAGAACGAAAGTCCCGCCGCACGTTTGACGGGTTCGAATCCCGCGAATAGGATGATGCTGATTAGCCGCGATCGTCGGCTGCTGTATTTCGGCGGCCGCGCTGAGTGGCGTCGAGTTTGGTCGCTGCGTTGCGCTTTCGAGGGATGGCGAATGAAACGAGTTCTGTTGGTCGGCCTCGATCCGGCGACGGTGGACTTTTCGGATCCAGCGCTGCCGCCGGGCATGACCGTGGAGAAGATCCACGCTGGAATCAAGCTCGCGCTCGCCGATATGACCGGGCGGGGCTGGCTCACCGAGAACTGCTTCATCACCCCCAACGAGACCGCGGTCCCGATCGTGGAGCGCCGCCTCGCTGCTGGCCGCTACGACTGTGTGGTAGTCGGCGCGGGCGTCCGCTTGCCACCGAGCCGGCTGGCTCTGTTCGAAGCGGTGGTCAACGCCATCCATCGCGCCGCGCCGCAAACGGCTATCGCATTCAACAGCCGCCCCGAGGACAGCGGCGCGGCGGCCGCGCGGTGGATCTGAGACTCAGGCGCAAAGCTGCCACTGGATCTGCTCATAATGCTGCGCGAACAGGGCAGCCTCTCGTCAACCACTGTCCCCAATTAAATGGGAACGTTAGTTGAAACGCTCGAAATTCCCTTGCTCGGAAGCTGCCCGTCGCATCGGGCAGCTTGGGGTCGATGAGAGACACCGGACCGGCCGACCGCCAGTTGCCTTCCTGCGCGGTTCGTTAGCGAACATTGGATGAAGCAGGCATGCCGGCAGGAGCCCGGGTAGCCAGACGCATCTCGACGACCTTAGCCATCTCAGTCATTATTGCCGCAGGTCGGCGCGGCGGAGGCAATCGTGCGAATCAACAGCGATGACAGAGCGGCCATCGAGGCAATACTCGAAAGACAAGCCGTAGCGTGGGCAGCCGGCGATGCGGAGGCGTTTGCCGCCGATGCATTGGACGGCGTGGTGTTTACCAACATTGTCGGCATGTTTTCGGTTGGACGCGCGCCATTCGTCGGCCAGCACGCGCAAATATTCTCGACGATTTACAAGGGTAGCCGCCTAACCCAGGAAATGGTTGCCGTAACCCCTGTGCGTCCAGACGTCGCGATAGTCGATACTCTTACGCGGCTTGTCGATGCGCTTCACCGTCCGCCGGGTGTCGAACTCATTGACGGTGCGGTGCGCACGCGGCTCGAACAAGTCATGGTCAAAGACGGCGGCGCATGGAAGGTTGCATCCTTCCATAATGTCGCGGTGCACCCTGCCTTCGCTAACGACCCCCGGCAACCTACCGAATAGCGGACGTTGGAGATCGTCGGCTTCGGGTCGACTCCGGAAGTTGCCTCGAGGTAGAAAAATCACGAGAGCCGCGAAGGTAAACACTGACGCACTCTTAGACGTTGGACGGGACGGATTCGAATTCGCGATGAAAATGCCGGGAATTTATGCTGTTTCGTGGCTACTCCCCATGCAGATACCCCCAAGAGTGCCCCCGCCGATGATTGGCTGCTTCTGGACACTCCTGGCTGTTTCTGGAGGTGGATAAC
>CAYRAC010000413.1:0-4485 GCA_964422045.1 uncultured Steroidobacteraceae bacterium | reverse complement strand
GATCGATGTGCTGTACGTGCATGACATCGGCGCTCACACGCATGGGCCCATGAGCGAGCATTTTTTTTCGCAACTCACCGCGGGCGGCGGATTTCGCGCGCTCGCCGAGCTGCGCTCGGCCGGCGCGATCAAGGCCTTCGGTCTCGGCGTCAATGAGATCGAGGTCTGTCGCCGGGCGATGGATCACGCGGACTTAGACCTCGTGCTGCTTGCGGGGCGCTACACGCTGCTCGAGCAACCCGCACTGGATCATCTGCTTCCCGAATGCCAGCGGCGCCAGATTTCCTTGGTGATCGGCGGCCCGTATAATTCCGGGATTCTCGCGACCGGCACCCGCCACGGCGGGCCCCTGTATTACGACTACGGTCCCGCGCCGCCCGCGGTGATCGATCGGGTGCGCCGCCTGGAATCTTGCTGCGCGACGTTCGGAATCGCGCTGGCCGCCGCCGCCTTGCAGTTTCCGCTGGCCCATCCGAGCGTGGCGAGCGTGATACCGGGGCTCGTGAGTGCGGCGCAAATCGGTGAGACGCGCGCGCTGTATGCGACGCCGATACCCGTCGAATTCTGGAGCGCACTCAAAAGCCAGGGCCTGCTGCGCCTGGATGCGCCGTGTCCGGGCGCCGCGGCCGGCGCCTGATGTTAGCGAGGAGCAGACCGATGCAAAACGCACGTTTAAGCGGCAAGACCGCACTCATCACCGCGGCCGGGCAGGGTATTGGCCGTGCCGTCGCCGAACAGTTCGCCGCCGCGGGAGCGACGGTCTGGGCCAGCGACATTCGCGCCGACCTGCTCGCCGATCTCACCGGGTGCCGAACGCTGCAGCTCGATGTGCGCGACAAGACTGCCATCGCCGCCGCGATCCAACACGTCGGCGATGTGGACGTGCTGGTCAACTGCGCGGGTTACGTGCACTCAGGTTCGATCCTCGAGTGCGATGAAGAGGCCTGGGCTTTTTCCATCGACTTGAACGTCGCCTCGATGTACCGGCTCGCCTCGGCCGTTCTGCCGGGCATGCTCGCTCGCGGCCGCGGATCAATCATCAACTTATCCTCGGTGTGCGGCTCGATCAAAGGCGTGCCGAATCGCTTCGTGTACGGCACGACCAAGGCCGCGGTGGTCGGACTCACGAAATCGATCGCCGCCGACTTCGTGACCCGGGGTGTTCGTTGCAACGCGATTTGCCCGGGCACGGTCGACACCCCTTCGCTGCAAGAGCGCCTGCGGGCCACCGGCGATTATGAGGCCGCCCGCAAATCGTTCACGGCGCGGCAGCCGATGGGGCGGCTCGGGACGGCGCCGGAGATTGCCTCGCTGGCACTCTACCTGGCAGCAGATGAGTCGGCATTCGTCACGGGTCAGTGTCATGTCATCGACGGTGGTTGGGCTAATTAAAGAGAGGTTGCCATGCGACTGGTGAGATATGGAGCAGTGGGCGCAGAGCGCCCGGGCGTGTTGGATCAACAGGGCCGGATTCGCGATCTCGGCGATCGCGTACCCGACATCGACGCGGCGGCCCTGTCGCCGCCAGGCTTGGCGCGGCTGCGAGCCCTCAACGTCGGCGCGCTGCCGCTGGTCCCCGGCACGCCGCGCTTCGGCGCCTGTGTCGCGCGCCCGCACAAATTCATTTGCATCGGATTGAACTACGCCGATCACGCACGAGAAGGCGGTGTGGCGGTGCCGAGCGAGCCCGAAGTCTTCACCAAAGCCACCTCCGCAATCTCTGGGCCGAACGATCCCATCATCAAGCCGCGCGGCTCGACCAAACTCGATTGGGAAGTCGAACTCGCATTGGTGATCGGCAGCGTCTGCCGTTATGCCGATGAACGCGCGGCGCTCGCCTCGATTGCCGGCTACTGCGTCTGCAACGATGTCTCGGAACGACTGTTCCAGCTGGAGCGCGGCAAGCAATGGGACAAGGGCAAAGGCTGCGACAGCTTCGGTCCCATCGGTCCCTGGCTCGTGACCGCCGACGAAGTCGACACCAGCGATCTGGCGCTGTGGCTCGATGTCAACGGCAAGCGCCAGCAATCCGGTTCGACGCGAGACATGATCTTCAACCCCGTGTTCATCGTATCCTACGTCAGCCAGTACATGACCCTGGAACCGGGAGATGTGATCAGCACGGGCACTCCGGCGGGAGTGGGTCTCGGGCAAAAGCCGCCGAAGTATCTCAACGTCGGCGACACGGTGAAATTGGGCATAACGGGTTTGGGCGAGCAGCAGCAAACCGTGGTTGCGTGCGATACCGCGCAGTAGTGTTGCAGATCTGCGCCGGGTGCGTGCGATTGACGCTCGGCGGGGCACCGCGTATACCGACAGTGGGGCGATGGGCGGCTAACCTTTCAAGGAGATCGCGTCATGAGCAGCAATGACAATAGTCCTTTTTCCGGATTCGACTTCAGTAAATTCGATGTGCAGAAAATGCTCGGCGATTTCAAAATCCCCGGCGTCGATATGCAGTCGCTGCTGAGCGCGCAGGAGAAAAATATCGCTGCGTTGAAGCAGGCGAATCAGCACGCTGCCGAAGGATTGAAGGCCCTCGCCAAACGCCAGATGGAGATGATGCAGCAAGTGATGCAAGGCGCCGCCAGCGCCGCGCAGCAAGTGGCCGCCAGCAGCGGACCGAAGGAGGCCGCGGCCAAGCAAGCCGAAGTCGCCAAGGCGGCGTTCGAGCAAGCCGTGGCCAACATGCGTGAGATGGCGGAACTCGTCAGCAAGTCGAGCAGCCAGGCATTCGAGGTGATCACGCAACGCGCGGCCGAGGGTCTCGAGGAACTCAAGCAGCTGACCACAAAAAAATAATCATGAAACTCGCCTCGCTCGTATTGCTGCTTTGTTTGACCGGTTGCGGCTGGTTTCACCGCAAAGCGCCGCCGCCGGTCACGCAGCAGTTGATCGTCACGGGCGTGCCCGTGGGATCGATGCTGCTGGTCGATGGGAAGCAAACCGGCGAGGGCGATGCGAGCAACCGCTCGCACGTCGTCGACGTGGTGTCGGGCACGCATACGGTCGAGGTGAGAATGGGCGACAACGTCGCCTATCGAGAGAGCACCTACGTCGCCCCCGGCGAGAGACGCGTCGTCGCTGTGTTGTCGGGCGACCATCGAGACTAAACGGCCGGTCTTTGATCGCCGGGGTGCTCTCCCTAGGTAAGGCCCGACACGCGCGCGGACGGGCTGGCTTTGGTGAGGGATCGCCGAGCTTCACCAAGCTTCACCACTCTTCACCCAGGTTCACCAACCTTGGGCCCCGTTTCACGCACCGCCGGTCTCGGGCGCGTAGGCTTTCGCGTGCTTCGGTGCAGCGGGACAAGGGCCGCGTCGAGACGGTAGGAATCGAACCCACGGGGAAGGCGCCTCCCGAACTAGAAAACAGGCGGTTTCGTGCGAATGCTGATGCCAAGTGTGATTGGCGTGTGAATTGTCGCGGTACGTGGGGCCTCGTGGGGTTACGGAGGGATACATCGCCGCGCGAGATCCCGGGCTCCAGCCTTTTAGTCACGGGTCTCCGATCGACCGACATTCGTCGTCGTCGCGGTAACTTCTCCAAAGCAGCCATACGGTACGCAAAGCGGTGAGGGACCGCCACGCTTCACCAAGCTTCACCAGTCTTCATCCACCTTCACCAATGTTGGGCCCAGTTTCATGCACCGCCGCTTTGGGGCACATAGCATTTTCAGCGGTGCCTAACAACCCACCGGGAGATGACCATAAACAGAAGAATGCGAGGAAGAACCACTTTGGTAGGGAAGTGCTACGTATTACCGAGCCATGTCATGCCATCAGAAAACGCTCTGCAACGCAACAAAATTACTCGGAGGCTAACTTTATGAAAACAACTCTCATCGGAATTGCCGCTACGGCAGCCTTATCGCTTTTCGGACTGCCTGCGAATGCCAACTGCGCGTACCCAAGCGCCGGGAATCAGCAGGATTTCCAACTTCCTGCGTATCACCAGCACTTCGGGGACCATGAGGACATCGTGGGAACCTGGCTTGTGAACTACGGCCCCGTTGGCCAAGCTTTCATTCAATGGCACAGCGATGGCACTGAGTGGGAAAACATCACTCACCCCGCCATAGGCGGAAACATCTGTATGGGTTCTTGGGTACAGACGGGCCGATGGACTTATTCCCGCAATCACTTCGGTTGGATTTTTGATTCGAAGACCGGATTGATCGCCGGATATTTCAATGAGACCGAGACTGACACACTGTCGAAAGATGGGAACTCATATGCCGGAACCAACGTTACGATTTTCTACGACATGGACCACAAAGTGGTGCCGGCACCGGGAGCACCGTCGCCGGCACCAACGGGTGGATATCCTGGTACGTCCTCGGCGGTTCGAATCGCGCCGTAGTATCAATTGATCGCGGACCTCAGGCTCCCGTCGTCGCGAAGTCCGCGACGGCGGGAGCCATGCCAGGTACGGCGATGTAATTGGTGCTCATGGTGGTAAGCGGGCCGAATTTGAGGCGCAGCG
>CAYRAC010000412.1:4064-4486 GCA_964422045.1 uncultured Steroidobacteraceae bacterium | reverse complement strand
GGCGGTTGCGTTCGGCATCGTTTCGCTGTTGCCGGTGGAGCTGATCCTCCAGGTCGGCAGCGGCGCCGGCTTCGCGATGGTGTTTGCGCTGTTGATCGCTGCCATATTATGGAATTTGGGTACCTGGTACTTCGGCCTGCCCTCCTCCAGTTCACATACGCTGATCGGCTCCATCATCGGCGTCGGACTCATGAATCAGCTGTTGGCGGCGAGCCCCTCCGGCACCAGCGGCGTCGACTGGACTCAGGCGACCAAAATCGGCGAAACGCTGTTGATCTCGCCCCTGATCGGCTTTAGCGCCGCCTACCTGCTGCTGTCGATACTCAAAGCGACCATCAGGATCCCGGCCCTGTACAAGGAGCCGGAGGGCGACAAGCCGCCGCCGCTGTGGATTCGCGGCCTGTTGATCCTAACCTGCACCG
>CAYRAC010000412.1:0-4054 GCA_964422045.1 uncultured Steroidobacteraceae bacterium | reverse complement strand
CGGCAGCCTACGCACTCAATCGCACCATGCACGAGGAAGACGTCGCGAATTTCGTGACAATTTCGGCACAGGCACAGACCGCGTTATCGCATTACGCCAGCGGCGCGGCGCCCGCCGACGCGCATGCCGCGGCCCTGGACGTGGTGCGCGCCCGAGCCGTGTCGCCGCAAGGCGTGACAGCGTTGGCCGCTCTGACCGGGTCGATCTCGACTCAGGTCGACCGGTATCACTCCTTGGACAAGGTTCCTGCCGGATCAATGATCAACATTCGCAACGACATGTACCTGGTGAGCGAGGGCCTGCGCTTCCTGAGCAAGGCGAAAGCGCTGGCCGTCTCGGAGGCCGACAAGAGCACCCTGGCTGCCTATAAAAAGCAGCTCGACCATTCGACCAAATTCATTCCGACCTGGGTCAAAGTGGCGGTCGCCATCGCCTTGGGCCTGGGCACAATGATCGGCTGGAAGCGCATCGTAGTCACCGTCGGCGAGCGAATCGGTAAGACTCATCTGACCTACGCGCAAGGCGCCTCGGCGGAAATCGTTGCCATGGCGACGATCGGCGCCGCCGAAATGTACGGCTTGCCGGTCAGCACGACGCACGTCTTGTCGTCGGGCGTCGCCGGCACGATGGTGGCGAATCACTCCGGCTTGCAGTGGGCGACGGTACGCAATCTGCTCATGGCCTGGGTGCTCACGCTGCCGGTCTCGATCACTCTCGCCGGCGCCTTATACTGGCTGCTGCGCAACGTTCTGTAGGACCGCAAGCAGGCCGCGCGAGGCGGCGGTGGCCAGATCCAATACGTCCTCGAAGCCGTACGCTCCGGTGTAATACGGGTCGGGCACCTCGAGGCGCGCCAACTCCGGCGCATATTCCATGAACAGCCGCACTTGCGCGCGCGAGTGCGGCGGCCGCATGGCCTCGAGCTCGCGCAGGTTGCTTCGGTCCATGGCCAGAATGAAATCGAAGTTCGCGAAATCCTCGCTCGTCACTTGCCGCGCGCGCAGGCCGCTCAAATCGATGCCGCGCTGTCTCGCGGCACGTTGACTGCGGATGTCGGGCGCATCGCCGACGTGATAATCCGCTGTTCCCGCAGAATCAACCTCGACGGCTAGTTGCGGCGCCTCGCGCTCGAGAAGATGCCGAAATACGCCCTCCGCCGTCGGGCTGCGGCAGATGTTCCCGAGGCAAACGAAAAGCACTCTCGATGCGGGCATCTCAGCGTGCCGCCGCGTCGGTGGCCACGTGGGCGCGCACCCGGGCCAAATCCTCGGGCGAGTCGACGCCCGCCGGCGGTGTCTGTGACAGCGCCACCAAATGAATCCGCATCCCATGTTCCAGCGCCCGTAGCTGCTCGAGCCGCTCCGCTTGCTCCAGCGGAGTCGGCTGCCACGCCGCGAATTGCAGCAGGCTGCGTACGCGGTAGGCATAGATTCCAATGTGCCGCCAGGCGCCGGCGTAATCGGTGGGCCGCCCGGCTGCGACGTGCTCGCGCGGCCACGGCACCGGTGCGCGGCTGAAGTACAGCGCTGCGCCGTCCTGCGCGCGCAATGCTTTGACGCAGTTGGCATCCAGAAATTCTTCGAGCGACTGGATCGGCGCGACAGCGGTGGCGATATCCATGTGCGGGTGCCGCTCGAGCGCCTGCGCCACTTGTTCGATCACCGTCGACGGCATCATCGGTTCGTCGCCTTGCAGATTCACGACGATCTCATCCGCACCGAAGCCCTTCGCCTGGGCCGCCTCGGCGAGCCGATCGGTTCCTGAGGTGTGCTGCCGCGAAGTCATCACGCAGTTGGCGCCGAATCCGATGGCGGCATCAAGAATGCGCACATCGTCCGTCGCGATGGTCACGCTCGCCGCGCCGCTCGCCTGCGCGCGCTGCCACACCCATTGGATCAGCGGCTGATCGCCGATGAGGAGCAAGGGCTTGCCTGGCAGGCGCGAAGCGCTGAAGCGCGCGGGTATGATCACGTGAAACATGGTCTGCGGGCCTCCTAACGCTCGAGCAGCGGATCGTCGGCAGCCAAACTGCGGGCCTCCTCCGGCATCATCGCCGGAATCCCCTCGCGCACCGCATATGCCAGCCGATCCGGCCGGCACACGAGTTCGAGCGCATTACCGGCGCCGACGCTGCGCAACGGCCCCTTGCAGATCGGACAGACCAACAACTCGAGCAAGCGCTTGTCCATTACACCCCCGCGCGCGACGCGCGCCTCTGAATAGCCTGAATGACGATATCGAGCAACCGCTTGGAATCTTCAACGTCGAAATTGGCTGCGACGGGAACATACCAGTGCTGCGGACCGGCGATCGCGGTGCATTTTACGGCATCTTTCTCTGTCATGAGCACCGTGCGCCCATCGTCGAACGAGATGTCGGCGGCCCGCAACCGCGCATGATCCGCCAGCTCGTGGGCGATTACCTCGAGGCCGTGCGCGCGCAGCATGCTGAAAAACCGCTGCGGATTGCCGATGCCGGCGAGTGCATGCACTTTGCTGCCCGCAAATTCATCCAAACCCTTGGCAGAGTTGCCGATCACGGAGCGCACGCGTTGCGCGTCGAGCCGCATGCTGAAAGTGCCGTCGGGCGACGCTTGGCCGCCGTTCACCACAACGCCATCCGCGGTCGCCAATCGTGAGGGTGGCTCGCGCAATGGGCCGGCCGGGAGCAGCCAACCATTGCCGAAGCGGCGTACGCCGTCGATGACGACAATCTCGCAGTCTCGTGCCAGCGCGTAGTGTTGCAATCCATCGTCGCTCAGTACGACGTTGCATCCCGCAGCCCCGAGTAGCCGTGCCGCCGCCGGACGATCGCGCCCGGCGGCGACGGGCACGCCGGTGCGCCGCGCGAGCAACAGCGGCTCATCGCCCACGACGTCGGGATCATCGGACGGCCCAACCAGACGCACGCCGCGCGCGGAGCCGCCATAGCCGCGCGTAACGACCCCCGGGCGAAAACCGCGCTCCGTCAGGCGTGCGGCCAGCCAGCAGACCAGGGGGGTCTTGCCGGTTCCGCCGACACTCAGATTGCCGATGACGATCACCGGCCAAGGCATTCGTGCCGATGCGCGCAGGCGCTTGGCGTAGAGGTAGCGCCGCGACCGGGCAATCGCACCATAGGTCAGCGCCAGCGGCTTGAGCCACCAGGGCGGCGTCGCGCGTTCGTACCAGATGCGAATGAGCCAGGATTGGACCGACATTTTCGGGGCGCCAGAATCAAGCGCTCAACAGCATCCCGTGCAATGCCGCGTACACGCCACCGCGCGCCAGCAGCTCCTGATGCGTGCCGCTCTCGGCGATTCGGCCGTGTTCCAGAACGATGATGCGATCCGCGCCTTCGACCGTGGAGAGCCGGTGCGCAATCACCAATGTCGTGCGGCCCTGCATCAGAACGCCCAACTCCTGCTGCACGCGCCGCTCCGACTCGTTGTCGAGCGCCGCCGTAGCCTCGTCGAGGATCAGTACCGGCGAATCTTTGAGCAGCGCGCGCGCGATCGAAATCCGCTGCCGCTGTCCGCCCGAGAAGTTTTGGCCGCGGTCGGTCAACGGCGTGTCGAAACCCTGCGGCTGCTGAGCGACGAACTCCATCACATTGGCGGCACGCGCCGCGGCTTCGACTTCGGCGTCGGTCTTGCCGACTGCGTTGAAGGCGATATTGTTGCGGATGGTGTCGTTGAACAGCACTACATCCTGGCTGACGAAGCTCACTTGAGAGCGCAAATCCGTCAGGCGATACTCGCGCACGTCGACACCGTCCAACAGCACCGAACCGGTCTGCGCATCGTAGAAGCGCGGGATCAGGCCGACCAAGGTGGTCTTGCCGCCGCCGGACGGCCCGACGATGGCGACAGTCTCGCCCGGACGCACGTGAAACGACACGTTGCGCAGCACATCGCCCTTGTCGCCGCCGTATGCAAAAGACACGTTGCGAAACTCGATATCGCCGCGCGCACGAGTCAACTGCCGCGTGCCGCCGCTGCCCTCGGTCGGTTGATCCAAAATCTCGAATACGCTGTTGCCCGCTGCGATGCCTTGCTGCAACGGTCCGCTCATGT
>CAYRAC010000411.1:0-4492 GCA_964422045.1 uncultured Steroidobacteraceae bacterium | reverse complement strand
CGCTCATGGACGAGCAGCGCCACAGCCTCATTGCAGTAGCCGCCTATTACTTAGCCGAAAGTCGTAATTTCGAGCCCGGCCACGAAACTGAGGATTGGCTGGCGGCCGAGTTGGAGGTGGGGAGTCAAGGCGTCGAGGTGTCCTAACAAAGGACATTGGAAGGCCCCGCTCGCGGGGCCTTCGCCACGAACGGATTTGCTGAAGTGCCTCAGGTCATTGCTGCCTTCCTTCGTTGGTAAGTGCCGGTATTCCTCTGATTCGTCGCAACAGCTTTACACATTCCCTGGCCGCCACGGGTGGGCTGAAGTAGTAGCCCTGGCCGTAGGGACATCCATGGTCTTGAAGAAATTCGAGCTGTTCGTAAGTTTCGATTCCTTCCGCGATCACCCGCATCCGCAAATGGTCACCCATGCCGGTCACCGCCGCGACGATACTCGCATCGTCGGAATTGCTCATGATGCCCTGCACAAATGAGCGATCGATTTTCAAAGTGTCAATCGGAAATCGCTTGAGGTGATTTAGGCTTGAGTATCCGGTGCCGAAGTCATCGAGCGCGAGGGTAAGGCCGATAGATTTGAGTGCGTAAAGAACTTCCGAGGTGCAAGTCGAATCCTGCATCAGGAAGGTCTCCGTCAGTTCGAGTTCCAAAAAACGCGCCTCCAAGCCGGTCGCCGCGAGTGTATTTCTTATAAACTCGACGAAATCATTGGCCCGCAGTTCGACGGCGGAAATGTTGATCCCGATGCGAACGGGCGCCAACCCGATCTCCTGCCAGGCTCGTGCCTGATGGCAGGCTTCGGCCAGCACCCACCGACCGATGGGTACGATGAGCCCCGACTCCTCGGCAATAGGGACGAAGTCGGCCGGAGACACGGGCCCGACTTCAGGATTGAGCCATCGGATGAGCGCTTCCACCCCAACGATGGCGCCGGTTTTTAAATTCAATGTTGGCTGGTAATGCAGCACAAATTCTTCGCGCTGCAAGCCGTGTCGGAGGGCGTTTTCCACGGACTGTCGCTTGAGCGCGCGTATATTCAAATCGCGTTTGAAGAACTGGCGATTGTCGCGCCCGTTCTCCTTGGCATGGTACATGGCAAAATCAGCGTTCTTCATCAAGGTATCGACATCGACGCCATCGTCGGGATAGGTGACGATACCGATGCTCGCCGTGATATGCAGCTCATGCTGATCGATTCGATGGGGATGGCGCATGGCGGCGAGTATTTTATCGGCGCATACGGTTGCGTCTCGTGCGTGCGCCACTTCGGAGAGCAGGATCACGAATTCGTCGCCTCCTTGGCGACTCACGGTGTCCGAGATGCGAACGCAACCGAGCAGCCGCTGCGCGATCGATTGCAGCAGACGATCGCCGATCATATGGCCCAGCGAGTCGTTAATGTGCTTGAAGCGATCCAAATCCAAAAATAGCACTGCCAGTTGGCGGTGGTAACGGTGGGCGAGGGATATCGCCTCGTTGAGTCGATCGTTCAGCAGCAGTCGGTTGGGTAAATCGGTCAGGCTATCGTGCTGAGCCAAATAGGCCATGGAGAGAGTGGTCGCGCGCGCTGCGCTCACGTCGTGAAACACCATGACGGCACCCGTGACCAGTCCATATCGATCGTGGATCGGGGCTGCCGAGTCTTCGATCGGGGACTCAACCCCGTCACGACGAATCAAGACGCAATTCGGCGTCAGGCCCACAGTTTTGTTTTGTCGAATCGCGAACGCCATGGGGTTGCGCGCCTCTTCGCGCGTAGCGCTATCGATGATGCGAAATACTTCGTCGAAACGACGACCTATTGCTTCCTGCTGCGGCCAACCGGTCAAGGTCTCCGCCATGATATTGAGGAAAGTCACATTCCCGTTAACATCAGTGCTGATGACAGCATCGCCGATAGAGTTAAGCGTGACTTGGGCGCGTTCCTTCTCTTCGAATAGGGCCTCAGTGTTCGCGGCACGCTCGATCATGCTGCGCACGGCTTTGGGCAATGAATAAGCGTCCAATCGATCTTTCAGGAGATACTCCTGTGCTCCCCGCTGCACCGCCAGTTTCGCGATGTCCTCATCTTGCTTTGCGATGAGAATCAGGAAAGGAACGTGCCGCGCCGCTTGAAACAAGCGATCGAAGGTCTCTATTCCAGTGCTGTCAGGAAGAAAAAGATCCAGCAGGATCCCGGCGGCCGGGTTGATGGCTTTCCCTTCCCGGTTCTGATCGGCCAAGTAATTCAGTGCGTCGCAGCAACGATGCAAGCAGATCACACGCAAGACACCGTCGCTCGAGTTCACCAGTGCGTCGCGAATCGCGGCGCCGTCGTCCGTCGGTCGCTGAACGACCAGTATGTTTTGCAACGTTCCACCCAACGGTGTCCTGTCACTTCGCGATCGCAACAGATACCTTCGAAAATTTCTGTGCGTTGCCGAACATACGTGATTCCGATTTGCCGCGTTGGGCAATTAAATAATTGATTTTATTACACTTTATGATTGCGATATTACTCTGCGAACGCCTGCTGCATTAACCCGATTCAGCTTGCAAATGTTTCATCACTATTGATATTATATCAAACGTTACTATATGATCACTAGTTATGAGCTCGCCCAAATACGCGACAAGAGCCGATGTGAGTCCGCAACGAGTCTTTGGATTCGTACTGAAAGATGCCAGCAAGCTTTACGTGCAGCGATTTGAGCAGAAAGCCGGCGAGCTTGGATTAACCCTTCCGCAGTGCAAAGCGCTCGTCTACCTCGCCCGCTCCGAGGGCATTAGCCAGGTGGAACTGGCGAGTGCGGCGGAGCTCGAGCCAATGACACTGGTGCGCATACTCGACCGCATGGAACTCGATGGCTGGCTCGAGCGGCGCGCCGATCCCGCCGACCGACGCGCGCGGCGCTTGTATTTGAAGCCGAAGAGCAAGCCCCTGTTGGAAACGATTGATCAAATTTCGAGCGAAACCCGCGATGAAGCGTTCGCGGGATTTTCACGTCCGGAGGCGGAATCATTGCTCGCTGGGCTCGAGCGCGTGCGCAGCAATTTCGCCTCCTTGTTATCAGCTCGACAGCCCGGCGCGGCCGGCGCCGCTAAACCCCCTATTCGGAACCGAGCCGCTCGCGCCCGTGTCGCTGAGTGAGCATTGGCGGAGGACTGCATCTTGATCGACCCTAAACCTGCCACGACGACGCGTCTTCAGCGCTTGCGCTGGCCGCTGATGATTCTTGCGCCAATCATCGTGGTCGTGGCCGTGCTCTATTTTTACATCACCAGCGGTCGCTATCAGGGCACTGACGATGCCTATACGCGCGCTGCCACCGTATCGATCAGCTCGAACGTCGCCGGACGCGTTGTTGAAGTGGATGTCCGCGACAATGAGATCGTCAAGCAGGGGGCAACGCTCTTTAAGCTGGACGATGCGCCGTATCGCATTGCAGTCAATGATGCTCTCGCACGCCTCGCCTCGACACGATTGCAGGTCGAATCGCTAAGATCCACTTACAAACAACGCCAGGTGGAACTGCACGCGGCTCGCGATACTCTCAATTTCGCGCAGACCCAATTCGACCGACAGTCGCGATTGGTCACCTCCGGGATTTCATCGCGCGTGCAATTCGATCAAGCCTCACATGCGCTCGATGCCGCGCGCCAGGAAGTGGCTAATGTCCAACAACAGATCGGCGTTGCGTTGGCGAATTTGAATGGCAATCCCGACATCGCGCCGGAAAACCATCCGATAGTTGCCGAGGCGCAGGCGACGCTCGATCGGGCACAACTCAATCTCTCTTACACCGTGATTAACGCGCCCATCGAGGGGGTGGTAACGCGCGTCGAGCAATTGCAAATCGGCGATTACATTGCCGCCTCGGCGCCAGTCTTTGCTCTGGTGGCAACTCGCGACACTTGGATAGAAGCGAATTTCAAAGAAGTGCAATTGGCGCGAATGCTGCCTGGCCAGACAGCCACGGTCAAGATCGATCGCTATCCAGGCAAGACATTTTACGCGCGAGTCGAGAGCCTTAGCCCCGGCACCGGATCGCAGTTCTCCCTCCTACCCCCCGAGAACGCGACGGGCAACTGGGTCAAAGTGGTTCAGCGCGTGCCAGTTCGACTGCATTTGATCGATCAGGATCCGCATTTCCTGCTGCAGGCCGGCCTTAGCGCCGACGTCAAGGTAGATACTCAATCCCGGGAGAACGAACGATCCCGGACTTTGGCCTCGGAAGGTGCGCATTGAGCGAGGCTTCCGGCCACGATCCGATGAATCTCGGTGCGCCGCGCCGCTTGCTCATCACAGCCTCCGTGATGCTCGCCTCCATCATGCAGGCACTCGATGTCACGATTGCAAACGTCGCGTTGCCGCGCATTCAAGGATCGCTGTCGGCGACGCAAGACCAGATGGCTTGGGTGCTCACGTCTTACATCATTTCTACCGCCATCATGACCCCGATGAGCGGGTGGCTTTCCAGTCAGATCGGTCGAAAGCGGGTATTTCTCACTTCC
>CAYRAC010000410.1:0-4509 GCA_964422045.1 uncultured Steroidobacteraceae bacterium | reverse complement strand
CGCGGGTCCCTTGAACGTTGCGTTCGGCGCCGAATATCGCCGCGACGTCTATCAACTCGGCGCGGGCGAGCCGGCTTCCTATGTCGGCGGCGGGGCGCAATCGCAGCCGGGCCTCGAACCCGTGGATGCGGGCACCGAGGCACGCACCAACACCGCCGGCTATATCGATCTGGCGGCCAAGCCGATCGACAACTTGCGCCTCGATGTGGCGGGCCGCTATGAGCACTACAGCGATTTCGGCAACAAGACGGTCGGCAAATTCACCGCCCGCTACGACATCGTGCCGGCGTTCGCCGTGCGCGGTACGGTCAGCACGGGGTTTCGCGCGCCGACGCTGGCCGAGGAGTATTACACCTCGACCAACGTATCGCCGGACTCGGCCACCGTGCAATTGCAGCCGAACTCGAAGGCTTCGGCGGATCTGGGGCTCGGCAACTTGAAGCCCGAAACCTCCACCAACTACAGCGTCGGCTTCGTCGCGCATCCCTCGCCCGGACTGATCGCAACCTTGGATCTGTTCCAGATCGACATCAAGAACCGCATCGTCGGCTCGGGCACGCTCAACTCCGTGGTCAACGGCGTTCGCGTCGGAACCCCCGATGCGAGTGGTTATACGCCGATCGAACAGGCGATCTTGGATTCCGGGAATGCAACGCCCAACTCCATCGTTCCGGGCGGCTCGTATGGGGTGAACCTGTTCTTGAACGGCATCAACACGCAGACGCGCGGCGCGGATTTCGTCCTCGACTTCCCGGTCGACTACAACTTCGGCAAGATCGACTGGACCGTGGGTGCAACCTACAACGACACCACGATCACCCACATTGCGCCGGCGCCCGCACAGTTGGCCGGACAACCCGCGTTCTCCACGGGTTCGACCTTGTTCGATCAAACGGCGCTGTCGGATTTGACCACCGCATCGCCGAAGTACCTGATCAATCTGGGCGCCCTGCTCAGCGTCGAGAAGCTCACCGTGAACTTGCGCGAGATCATCTACGGCACCTCGTCCGAGTACGAAAGCAACGGCGGCCACACGGTCAATGGCAATGTCAGCACAGTCACCTACTACAACAATGTGATCAGCACGACGCCGATCACCGACTTGGATATCGGCTATCAGGCAACACAGCAGCTGAAGCTCAGCGTCGGCGCGATCAACCTGTTCGATCGCTATCCGAACAAGGTGAACGAGAATTTGTTGGCCGGTTACGCCGCGACCTACAATCGCAGCCTGGTCAATCAATATCCGTTCTTCTCGCCGTTCGGATTCAACGGCGGATATTACTACTTGAAGGCGCAATACAAGTTTTGAGATGACGCGACGCGCAACGCAGCAGCGGCCTCACGACCGAGAGCCGCTGCTGCTTGGATACAGTCGCATCAAAAAATCGGCAATATCGCGCCGTCGAATTGGCCAAGGATGAAGCGGCGTATCTCATCGCTCTGATAGGCCGCAATGAGCGTCTTGAACACCGGCTTGTCCCTGTCGCGGGTGCGCACGGCGATGACATTGCCGTACGGATTGTTGGTCCGTGTTTCGATAGCGATTGCATCCTTGCCAGGATGCAGCTTGGCCTGCAATGCGTAGTTCGTATTGATGATCGCTGCATCCAGATCAGGCAGGCTGCGCGGCAGCTGTGCCGCGTCGAGCTCATGGAATTTGAATTTCTTCGGATTCGCTACGATGTCGCGCACGCTGGGAAGAATGCCAACGCCGTCGCGCACCTTGATCAGGCCCTGCTGCTGCAATAGCAGAAGGCCGCGGCCGCCGTTTGAGGGATCATTCGGAATGCCGATTGAGGCCTCTTCAGGCAGGCCGGCGACGCTCTTGATCTTCAGAGAATAGAGCCCGATGGGCTCCACGATGGTGTCGGCGATCGCGACGATTCTATAGCCGCGGGTCTTGACCTGATTCTCCAGAAACGGCTTGTGCTGGAACGCGTTCGCATCGAGATCACCGGCATCGAGCGCCGCGTTCGGCAACAGATAGTCATTGAATACCACCACATCGACGTCGACGCCTTTGCGCTTGGCGACTTCCTTGACCTTGGCCCAAATCAGTTCCCCGTCGCCGCCTAGTACGCCGACCTTGATGCGATCCTGCGCCGCCGCAGTGGCGGAAACCGCGATAATTACCAGCCATGCGGCCAGGACCGCGAGCTTGTTCCACATATTCGTTCCTTCCTTTGTGGCAGGTTGGGCGCGGCGCGATTAAAGTCGCCGATTCAAGCGGCGGGCGAGCAGATCGCCGCCGATTTGCACTCCCGACACCAGCACGATCAACAGGACGATGACTCCGACCATGATGTCGGTTTCGAATCGCTGATACCCATAGCGTATGGCGAGGTCGCCGAGCCCGCCGGCGCCCACCGCGCCGGCCATCGCCGAGGCGCCGATTAGCGTGACGATGGTGACGGTGAAGCCTGATACCAATCCGGGAAGGGCTTCCGGTATCAATACCTCGCGAATGATTTGCCGGCGAGAGGCGCCCATGGCGCGAAGCGCCTCGATGAGGCCACGGTCGACTTCACGCAGGCTCATCTCGGCGACGCGCGCGTAGTAGGGGGTGGCCGCGATGGCCAACGGTACGATGGCCGCCATCGTGCCGATTGTCGTGCCGACAATCAGCCGCGTAAATGGAATGAGAGCAATCAACAAGATGATGAACGGCGTCGAACGAAACGCGTTGATCACCGTTCCAAGCAAGCGATTGAGCAGAGGGCGACGCCAGACACCTGCATCATCGGTGATCACCAAGAGCAATCCGAGCGGTAATCCCAACGCCAGCGACAGGACGCCCGAGATCCCCACCATCATGCCGGTCTCGCCCAGCGCCGTCGCGAAAAGTTGAATATCATCCGCCGACATAGCCCAATACCTTGATCTCAATCGATTTCCGTTCTGCCAGCGCCAGCAATTCGCGTAGCGCTGTTTCGTGATACCGCACCGAGAAAGTCACGGATCCAACAAGATGCCCCGCGACGCGATCGACTTCGGCATGAACAATTTGAGGTTGCCATCTCGATTCGGCGGCCAGCATTGCGAGTACCGCTGCATAGTGGTCCGATTCGGAACCCCCGACTCGAAGCAGGGCCCTGCCGCCGACCACGGGATCCGGGCGCATCGAGCGCACCAGCGAGCCAGGGAGCGGCGGACGTACCGTTCTCAGCAGCCGCCGCGTCACCTCGGCGCGCGGATGGCCGAACACTTCCCAGACGGTACCCTGTTCAGCGATTCGCCCCTGTTCCAGAACTGCGACTCGATCGCAAATTTCACGGATCACGCTCATCTCATGGGTTATGAGCACGATGGTCACGCCGAGCTTGGCCTGTAGATCCTTGAGCAGGCGCAGAATCGATAGGGTGGTCTCCGGGTCCAATGCGGACGTTGCCTCATCGGACAGCAGCAGTGCCGGGCTACCGGCGAGGGCTCGGGCGATGCCGACGCGTTGTTTCTGACCGCCCGACAGTTTCGCGGGATAGGCGTCTGCCTTGTCGCGCAGCCCGACCATGTCCAGCAGCCCCCACACCGCGTCCGAGCGCTGATCGCGCGGCAAGCCCGCGAGCTTCAGGGGCAACTCGACATTTTCAAAAACAGTCTTCATCGACAGCAAATTAAAATGCTGGAAAATCATGCCGACTTTATGGCGGATGCGATTGAGGCCCGATTCATCCAAGGCGCAGAGGTCATGGCCGTCGACAATGATTCGGCCCGCATCGATGCGCTCCAAACCGTTGATGGTGCGGATCAGTGTCGATTTGCCGGCGCCGCTGCGGCCGATGATGCCGAAGATCTCACCGCGTTGAACTTCAAGGCTCACCTCGTTCAGCGCAACGACGGACCCGAAGGCCCGGCTGATGCGTTCCAGGCGGACGATGGCGTCGCCTGCGCCAGTTGAAGGAGTCTTGCACTCGAGCCCGGCGGTAGAGCTCAGCCGCGGAGCCGCGACCTCCGCAGCAGACTTGTCGAGAATTTCAGCGCTCGACATCGTGCACTCGCGGAGTGTAGAGCAAGGCTCTGATCATCCAGGCTGGACCCATTCAGCAGCGACGAATGACGCTATCGCTGAACCGTTCCATCTCTTCCAGCTGTGGGCTGAATTGCAGCAGGAGAAGGTCGATTCCCGCCTCCGTGAACTTGCCGACCTGATCCTGAATCTGGTTTGGAGTTCCTACAAGTCCGGTGCGCAACCCCCGGTTGGAAACCGAGTATTCCTCTATGGTCATCGATTGTTCGAGCTGCGTGCCCTGCAGCCACTGTTGATAGTTGGCGTACCCCTTGGCATTTTGCTTCACGTTCGTGATGCGTTCGAGTTCCTTTGTCACTTCGCGGTCGGAACCGCGGGTGAAGGCGTAGCCTGCAACACCAAATTGCATGCGACCGAGTCCAAGCTTTTCTCGCCGCTCGCTCATATCTGCAATTTTGGCCGCCACATGCGCCGGCGAATCGCCATGCATGACGTAGGCGTCACATGTTCGCGCAATGAGGTTTTTCGCGGCTTCCGATTCT